>JALUKJ010000159.1 GCA_027056615.1 Campylobacteraceae bacterium
ATCCTTATAGTCGTATGCAGATAGAGTATGCAGTACATTTTGGACGAGAAGTTAAACGAGCTGATATAGTCATCATGGATAAAGTACAGCCTACCGTTCCTTATATTGTTATTGAAGTTAAAAAGCCAAAATTAAAAGATGGTAAAGAGCAGTTAAAAAGCTATTGTAACTCTACAGGGGCTACTATGGCTATTTGGTCAAATGGTGAGCAAACTATCTATTATCATCGTAAAGACCCTAACTATTTTGAGCCAATTCCTGATATTCCTAACGCAAATAAATCTTTAAAAGATGTTTTAAAAGAAGAGTTTACGATTGAGGATTTAATAGAAAAAGATATTTTAAAAACTCAAAAAAGAAGTCTAAAACATATTGTTTTGGATATGGAAGATGAAGTTTTAGCAAATGCAGGGGTTGATGTATTTGAAGAAGTTTTTAAACTCATATTTATTAAACTGTTTGATGAACTTCAAAACAGTAGAAAATTAACTAAAAATCTTGAATTTAGAAATTATGGGGAAAGTGATGGAGAGTTAAAAGAGAAAATAGAAGGTATTTTTAACGAAGCAAAAGAGCAATGGAGTGGTATATTTAAAGAAGATGAAATCATAGAACTTACACCTTCTCATCTCTCTGTTTGTGTCTCTTCACTTCAAGATGTAAAACTATTTAACTCAAATCTTGATGTAATAGATGATGCTTTTGAGTATCTTGTAAATAAAAATGCAAAAGGTGAAAAGGGTCAATATTTTACACCACGATATGTGATAGATATGTGTGTAAAGATGATGAATCCACAAGAGAGTGAAACTATGATAGATACAGCCTCAGGAAGTTGTGGCTTCCCTATTCATACGGTTTTTGATGTTTGGAAAAAGATATATAAAGATTTAAATATAAAAGAGTCTCATCTGTTCACAGCCCAAGAGAAACACCCAAGAGCTTTAAAATATGTAAAAGAGAAAGTATTTGGCATTGACTTTGATAAAAAGACAGTTCGTGTTGCTAGAATGTTAAACATCATAGCAGGAGATGGTCATACCAATGTTTTAAATATGAACTCATTAGATTTTGAGAGATGGGAAGAAAATACAAAAAATGAAGATTGGCAAGATACCTATTTTGATGGTTGGAGAAGACTTAAAAAATTAAGAACTATAAAAAATGAAAATAAAGAGTTCAACTTTGATATAGTAATGGCTAACCCACCTTTTGCAGGAGATATAAAAGAGAGTCGAATACTACACCGTTATGAGCTTGGTAAAAAGCCTAATGGCAAATATCAAACAAAAGTAGGAAGAGATATACTTTTTATAGAGCGAAATCTTGATATGCTTAAAAGTGGTGGTAGAATGGCTGTAGTTTTACCACAAGGCAGATTTAACAACTCTAGTGATAAATACATCAGAGATTTTATAGCCGATAAGTGTAGAATCTTAGCCGTGGTTGGGCTTCATGGAAATGTATTTAAACCCCATACAGGAACAAAAACATCTGTTTTAATAGTTCAAAAATGGGATAAAAAACTCTGTCCTAAAAAAGAGGATTATAATATCTTCTTTGCAACCATGCAAGAGCCATCAAAAGATAATAGTGGAGAGAAGATATATGTTAAAAATGAAGATGGAACGAATAGATTAGACAATCACGACCATTTGATAGTAAAACATGATTTATTTAATCATGATGGTCTTACACAAGATGGAATAGCAGAAGCTTTTAATGAGTTTGCAAAAAAGGAGAATTTAAGCTTTTCGGGAAAGTAGATAGCCCATTTGATGAAGTAAAATATAATGCTTTGTTAGATGGGCTTGAAGCTGTTGAGCTTAGGCTTAGTGAGGTTTTTATAGAAAATAAAAGCTTTAGATTTGATAGTGAATATTTTAAGAAGGAATATTTAGAACTTCAAAAAGAAATATATAAATATCCACATAAACAACTTGGTGATTTTGCAAAAGTTACAGATGGTGAACATGGAAGTGTTATATTTGAAAAGAGTGGTGTTAAATATTTAGGAGCAGAAAATATAAAAAAAGGTTTTGTTGATATAACTAATATAAAATATGTTAATAATATAGTCGATGAAAGAAATAAAAGAGCATCAGTTAATGTTAATGATATTTTAATATCAATAAAAGGAACTTTAGGAGAAGTTGCAATTGCTGAACATTGGCTTTTACCTGCAAATATGAGTAGAGATGTTGCTATTATTAAAAATCATGCTAAGAATGAATTTATTGATGATTATATTGTTATATTCTTAATGTCTAAAATTGGGAATAAATTATCAGAAAGATTAGGCTCTGGTGGTGTTCAAAAAATGATTACATTAGAGAGATTAAGAACAATAATGATTCCTAAACTTAGTATAGATTTTCAAAATAATGTATCTGAGTTATACAAAAAATCAAGAAATAACTTAAATAAAAGTAAAACCCTATACAAACAATCAGAACAACTACTTCTAAAAGAACTTGATTTATTAAATTTTGAACCATCAAAAGAAAATATATCTATAAAATCATTTAGTGAAAGTTTTGGAGATAGTGGGCGACTTGATAGTGAGTATTATCAGCGTAAGTATGATGAGATAGAAAAAAATATTAGTGACAATAGTAATGCAACTTTTATAAAAGATGAGTTCATACATATTAAAACAAAATTTGACAAGTCAAAAGATGGTTATAACTATACAGAAATAGGAAATGTAAATGTATCTGATGGTAGTAATATTTCTAACTATGTTTTAACAGAAAATCTACCTGCAAATGCAAAAATAAATGCACTTAATGGTGATTTACTAATTTCAACAGTACGACCAAATAGAGGAGCTATTACTATTGTAAATACAGATGAAACTGATTTAATTGTAAGTGGGGCATTTACAGTATTAAGAAAAAAAGAAAATAGTAAAATAAATACACAAGTTTTACAAGTATTGTTAAGAACAAAAATTTACAAAGAGTTACTTTTAAAATATAATGTAGGTACTCAATATCCTGTAATAAAAGATGATGATGTTTTAAATTTAATGATTCCAATCATTGATGAGGTAATTCAAACCCAAATAGAAGAAAAAGTAAAAGAATCTTTTAAATTAAAAGAGGAGTCAAAACATCTTTTAGAGTTGGCTAAAAAGGCTGTTGAAGTGGCTATTGAAGAGGGGGAAGAGGTGGCTATGGGGTTGATTAATGAGTGATATTATTAAAATAGCGTTATTTGAAGTTAGACTCAATAAAAATAATTTATTTTTAAATGATTTTACCTCATTATTAAATGAATTATCTAGTAGATTAGATAGTGTTGATGGGCAAGATACAAGAGTCTTAGATAGTTTCAATAATAGTGAAACATCTATTTGGTTCGATTCTTTTGATTATTTAAAAGATTTTTCTAGGGATACTATTTTTGATGATACTATTTGTTTTCTTTTAGCTAAAGATATAAAGTTTCAGTTTATCGAAGATAAAGAGAAGAAACATATAAAAAATATGAATATTAAGCCGAAACAAAACCCAAAAATTCCTGCTCATTGTATTTATTTGAAAAAAGATAATATTCTCTTAATGGAGCAAACAAATACAACTCCTACAGAAGCTACATTAAAAAGAGGTATATTTAAGTATAATAAACTAAAAGGAGAAGATTTAACATTTCTTTCTGTTAAAAGAGAAGATATTTTAGAAAGATTGAGTCTCTTTATGGAAAAGATTGTATCTATTGAGTTAGATGATATTAATTTAGAAAAATATTTAGGACAAAGTGGATATGAGAACAATAAGCTCTACAATATTTTAAAAAATCCTGACACAAAAATTGGAGCAAAACTTTTTATAGATTCCAATGATA
>JALUKJ010000160.1 GCA_027056615.1 Campylobacteraceae bacterium
TTGAATATAAGTACCTGAACAGTCTGAGGTATTAAAAAGTTTTACATTAACACCAGCAAGTCCAATTTCTCCTTTATCTTGAATACCATTTAAATTATGGTCAAACCAAACATAATCACCCAAGTGAATCCCTTTTGAGCTTGACTTAGAGATAACAACAGAGCTTTTACTCTTTTTTTTCATTATATTAGAATTAATATCTAAGTTTGAAAATTCAATTTGAGCATAAATATTTATACTAAATAGTAAAAAGAGGAATATGACACCTCTTATACCTCGATATTGAATAGTATTTATTGTCATAATTGACTCCTTTAGTTTATAATAATATTATAAATTGTTTATTTTGATTATATTTTAACATTAAATAATAACAACAATACTTAAATATCAAAAATATAGCTTAATCATTAAAATAATATTAATTTTATATTAAATAAACTTTAATATACTTTTTTAATTATAATTTTAATATTAAATTAAAGAATATAGATATAAAGATAAATAGGGAAGAATAAAAATAAATAGGAGAAGAGTAGATTCACTAGAGAAAAACTCTAGTGAATGTATAAAAAGTCTTAGTTTCTTTTTTCAATAATTTCTTTAGCTACGTTAGCAGGAACTTCATCATAATGGTCAAATTCCATTGCATAAGTTGCACGACCTTGACTCATTGAACGAAGGTCTGTTGAGTAACCAAACATCTCTGAAAGTGGTACAAAAGCATCAACAATTTTATTTCCTGCTCTATCACTCATACCACGGACAATACCTCGTCTTTTAGAGACATCACCAATAACATCACCCATGTAATCTTCTGGAGTCTCAACTTCAACTTTCATCATTGGCTCTAAAATAAATGGATTAGCTTCTCGACAACCATCTCTGAATCCCATAGAACCAGCTAGTTTAAATGCCATTTCAGATGAATCGACATCATGGAAAGAACCATCATAAAGAGTAACTTTTACATCTTCAACAGGGTAACCAGCTTGAATTCCTCTAAGCATCGCTTCTTGAACCCCTTTGTCAACAGGTCCAATAAACTCTTTTGGAATAACCCCACCTTTAATGTCATTAACAAACTCATAACCAAAACCAGCCTCTTGTGGCTCAATATGCAAGTAAACATGACCAAATTGTCCTCGTCCACCAGACTGTTTAGCATATTTGTACTCTTTTTTAACAGCTGTTTTAATACTTTCACGGTAAGCAACCTGTGGAGCACCAACTTCAGCTTCAACGTTAAACTCTCTTTTCATTCTATCTACAAGAATTTCAAGGTGAAGTTCACCCATCCCTGCAATAATAGTTTGACCAGACTCTTCATCTGTTGAAACACGGAAAGATGGGTCTTCTGCGGCTAATTTAGAAAGAGCAATACCCATTTTCTCTTGGTCAGCTTTTGTTTTTGGCTCAACTGCTACAGAGATAACTGGATCTGGGAAATCCATTCTTTCAAGTACTACTTTTTCAGCTGGGTCACAAAGAGTATCTCCAGTGGTTGTATTTTTAAGACCAACAACAGCACCAATCTCACCAGCATAAATTTCATCAACTTCTTCTCTTTTAATCGCATGCATTTTCATAATTCTACCTACACGCTCTTTTTTGTCTTTGGTTGAATTATGAACATAAGAACCTGATTCCAATGAACCACGATAAACACGAATAAATGTTAACTGTCCAACATAAGGGTCAGTCATAATTTTAAATGCTAAAGAGGCAAATGGACCATTATCAGTAGATTCAACAATAACTTCTTGCTCTTCATCATCCATCATCGTACCTTTAATAGCTTCAGCTTCAACTGGAGATGGTAGATAATCAACAACTGCATCAAGTAGTGTTTGAACACCTTTATTTTTAAAGGCAGTACCAACAGTCATTGGAACAATATGCATACCAATAGTCGCAGCTTTAATTCCAGCTTTAATCTCCTCTTCCGTAAGCTCTTCACCTTCCATGTATTTTTCCATAAGCTCATCGTTACCATCAGCTGCAGAAATCTCTTCAACCATTTTCTCACGATACTCTTCAGCTAACTCCATCATATCTTCTGGAATCTCTTCAACATGGTAGTTAGAACCCATTGCTGCGTCTTGGTCCCAAACAATCGCTTTCATTTTAACAAGGTCAACAACCCCTTGGAAGTTCTCTTCTGCACCAATTGGCAATTGAATAGGAACAGGGTTACCTTTTAGTCTGTCTTTAATCTGTCTCTCAACTTCATAAAAATCAGCACCAGTTCTATCATATTTATTTACAAATACAATTGATGGTACACCATAACGGTTACGTTGTCTCCATACTGTCTCTGATTGTGGTTGAACCCCACCAACAGCACAAAATACAGATACAGCACCATCAAGAACTCTCATAGAACGCTCAACTTCAATAGTAAAGTCAACGTGACCTGGAGTGTCAATAATGTTAATCTGTTTTCCAGACCACTCACAAGTAGTAGCAGCAGAAGTAATAGTAATACCTCTCTCTTGCTCTTGTTCCATCCAATCCATAGTTGCTGCACCATCATGAACTTCACCAATTTTATGCTCTACACCAGTATAGAAAAGGATTCTCTCTGTAGTTGTTGTTTTACCAGCATCAATGTGTGCTGCAATACCAATATTTCTTACGTCTTCGAGTTTATGTGTTCTTGCCATCCTATTTATTCCCTTACCATCTATAGTGAGCAAATGCTTTATTTGCTTCTGCCATTCTATATGTATCTTCTTTTTTCTTAAATGCTGAACCTTTATCTGTTGCAGCATCCATGAACTCATTTGAAAGACGCTCTACCATTGTTCTCTCATTTCTTTTTCTAGCAGAGTCAATTAACCATCTAATTGCAAGGGTTTGCTGACGTGCAGGTCTAACTTCGATTGGCACTTGGTATGTTGCTCCACCTACTCTTCTTGACTTTACTTCCATTACTGGCTTAACGTTCTCCATTGCCTTGTTGAATACGTCAATACCCTTTTCTCCAGATTTCTCTTCAATTCTCTCTAATGCAGCATACATAATCTTCTCTGCTGTCACTTTTTTACCATCTAACATTACGGCATTTACAAATTTTGTTAAAACTTTTGAACCATGTACTGGATCTGGCAATACTGGTCTTACGGGAGCTTTTCTTCTTCTCATATTATAATTTTCCTTATATCTTCAATCGTCTACTATTGATTTACTCAATTTTTATCCCCTAAGGTTATCTACTAAAAGATTTTTTGATAAAAACTGCTTTAAGCTTTTTAAGCTCACACTTTTTGTGTGACATGGTCACACCTACCATTTAAGTTGTCTATTTTTTAGGTCTTTTAGTACCATATTTAGAACGTGCAACAGTTCTTCCGTTAACACCTGACGCATCCAATGCACCACGAACAATATGATATTTTACCCCTGGTAAATCTTTGATTCTACCACCACGTACAAGTACGATTGAGTGTTCTTGAAGGTTGTGACCCTCACCACCAATGTATGAGATAACTTCAAATCCACTTGTCAATCTAACTTTTGCAACTTTTCTTAAAGCTGAGTTAGGTTTTTTTGGAGTTGTAGTATAAACTCTAGTACATACACCTCTTCTTTGAGGACAGTTTACGAGTGCAGGTGATTTTGATTTTTTCACTTGCTTTTTACGTTCTTTACGAACCAATTGGTTAATTGTAGGCAATACAATTCCTTTATTTGAATTAAAATCTGGGTTGAGAACCCCGAAAAAACGCTCTTTAAACGCACTTTCGGGGTTCTCAATTTTAGAAAATGGTGCATATTATACCGAAATATTCTTTAGCTATTATGTTTTCCAATTCAAAAAATTCTATAGAAATATAT
>JALUKJ010000161.1 GCA_027056615.1 Campylobacteraceae bacterium
ATTAGTTCAGATGGATTAGATGGAATTGGACCAGATGGTATAATATCTAAATTTGCAAACTCTGTTGCATAGATAATATCTTCTAAACTACACTCTCCATTTAGAAAATTACTAATTCCTCTGTCATTTTGAATATCAAAAAATTTATGAAGACTAGGTTTTCTAAGGTCAAGATTAATTAAGATAGTTTTATATTTTGCCATCTCTAAAATAGTTGCTAGATTTGCCGATGTTGTACTTTTACCTTCACTAGCTACTGTTGATGTTATCAATATAACTGTACCTTTATTCTGCTTACTATTCAGTTGAATATTAGTTCTTAATGTTCTAAAGGCTTCTGTAAATGGAGATTTAGCCATTTTATTAACATATATAGTACCCTTCTTATGTTTTTGATAAGGAATTGTTCCATAAATAGGTAATAGGGTATGTTTTTCTATATCCTCTTTGCTTTTTATATAAGAGTGTTTTGAGTCTCGTATAAAAGCTAATAGAAATCCAAAAATTAAACCTAACATTGCACCAAGTAGTACAATAAAAGTACGTTTAGGCTTAATAGGTCTATTTGAGCTATATGCAGGGTCAATAATTTGATAGTTAGAGAATGTTGCTAACTGTAAAATTTTATTTTCAGCCTGTTTTTTTAATAGATACTCATACATTTTAGACTTAACTTCATAGTTTCTCTTGATATTGACTAACTCTCTCTCTTTTGATGGGAGAGATTTCATATCTGCTTCATAAGTCAGTTTGCGTTTTAGCAAATTGTTATTTTCATACTCAATATCTTTACGAAGGCTACCAAGATTATAGATGATTTTATTGTGGAATGATGCAATTTGTCTACGTAGTATTTTTAATTTTGGATACTCATCAGTATACTCTTGGGTTAAAGTTTCTTCTTCAAGTTGTGCAGCTTGTAGTTTGCTAATTAAACTTAAAGTACTTTGGTCTCCTAGTTTAGATATAGATGGTGCTATGGCATCAAGATTATAATTGTTTTTTACAAAATTAATCAAATTTATAATTAATTTCTTTTTTAAATTATTTTCAGATATCTCTACTTCAATATCACTAAGTTTTTTAATATATAGCCTTGCTTCCTCTGTTGGTTTAGCAATATTTTTAGAGATTTGAAGTTGTTCTAGTTTTTTTTCTGACTCTTTTAGTTCTCTTTTAATATTATTTAACTCTTTTGTAATAAACTTTAGTGTTCTAGAGTTTTGTTGATTTTTACTCTCTATACTATATTTAATAAAACTTTTTGTTAAAGAGTCAATATATAAATTTGCCCGTTTTGGAAGGGTATCTTCAAAAGAAATTTTAATCAGAGAAGTATCTTTTTGCAGTTGTGAAACATTTAATCTATTTTTTATAAATGTTTCAAAGAGATGTCTTGTATCTGTACCATTTAATATAAAAGATATAGGTTTTAAAATATTTGATTTTTTATGGATAATAATTTCCATATATTGATTTTTTATGATTTTATCAAACTGATTATTCTCAATAGTTTTAAATATAAAATCATCTTTTTTGAAAATCGATTTTTTTAGTTTTTCTTTGTATGAACGTTGATAACTAAGAGTAAAGCCTTTTTTTGTTGGCGTTAAAGTGATTTTTTTCCCTAGAATTTTGGGGTCTAAAATTTTAACTATTTTTATGCTTATGGGTGCTTTATCTTGAAATAACTCTACTGTTTTATAGTTTTCTTTCTTAAAATATTGAATTGTAAAGTCTACATTTTTTAATGCCATTTGATTCATTTTGTAGGTTTTTAAGAGCGTAATCTCCTCTTTAACATTCTTTGCGTTATCTGTAGGAGTTACACTATTTACAATATCATCAGTTTTTGATTTCTTATTTGCTTTTACTTTTAAAATAGAGTAAGATTGATATATGGAAGGTTTATTGTAACTGTAAATATAAGCAAATATAGTAGTTATAATAGTTATAGTAAGAATAGACCACTTGTAGTTGCTTAATACTTTGAAAATGTCAGCAATAGTTAGCTCTTTTTTAACTAATTTGGTAGAATTTATCTGTTTCACTTTTATCCTCTTTAATTAGTTTGACAAAAACTTAATATTAACAAATGGTTGAAGTATATTGCTAATAAGTCTAAATACAGGACTAATTTCATTAACTTGTGTATTGAAAGCTTTCATTCCATTTGGCATGACATATACAATATCATTTGGCTTAATCATAATATTTGCAGAGATAATAGAGTGAATATTTGTTAAGCTTACAATAGTAGATGTTATTTTGGAATCCCCTGTTTTTCTCATAACTAAAATAGAGTCTCTATTAGCTTGGTCAGTTAAATCTCCAGCTCGTGCTAATATTTGCAATAGTGGAAGTTGTTCATTTTCTAGTGTAATTTCACCTGGTGACTTTACTTCTCCTATAACATAAGCTCTTTTATTAATAACTTCAAGATGAATATCGGGTTTTTTTAAGTAGACTTTGTAGGCTTCTGTTAGTGCAGCTTCAGCTTCAGGTTGAGTAAGTCCTGCTAGGTGAATTTTTTTAATTAGAGGAAGTCGAATATCTCCTTTAGAGTCTATAAGTAATCCTCGTTCACTTTGAGCATAAGAAGGATTAATTGAACTTAGCTCAGGATGTTTATAGATAATAATGGAGAGTCTATCGTGTGGTTGTATTTTGTATTCAAAATCTATGTTTTTTAAAGTGGTAGTGATTTGTTTTGATTTTGGAGGGATTGCTTGATTAAAAAGTATATAGTTCTTTTTTGTACTACAACCTGATAAGGCTATAACTATTGCTAATAAAAAGTATTTCATGTTCTAATATCTCCATAAGTCTGATGTAAGTAATAGCAGAATAATAACAAAAAGTATGTAATATTCTGTTAAAAATTATTTTAAAAGTGTAAAATATTTTTTTAAAACTAAAATTAAAAAAAGTGTTTTAATGTGAAAACAACTGATTTTTGTTAAAATTCAGATAATTTATTTTAAGAAGGTATTTGATGAATTTAACACACTTAGATGAAAACAATAAACCAAAGATGGTTGATGTTTCTAATAAAGATGAAACAACGCGTGTTGCTACAGCTTCTGGGATTATAGAAGTAACCCCAGAGGTATTTGAAGCCGTAATAAAGAATGAGACAAAAAAAGGTCCTGTGTTGCAAACAGCTGTGATTGCTGCAATACAAGGAGCTAAAGAGACAAGCAGATTGATACCTATGTGTCATCCTCTATTGCTCTCCTCTATTAAGACTGATGTTGAAGAGTTGCCCCAACTACCTGCTTTTAAACTAACTGTAACGGTGAAGTTAAAAGGTAGGACAGGTGTTGAGATGGAGGCTTTGACAGGAGTAAGTGTAGGGTTATTAACTATTTATGATATGTTAAAAGCTATTGATAAAGGCATGATAATTAAAAATGTACAATTAGAAAAAAAATCAGGAGGTAAATCAGGTGATTTTAGACGATAAATGTGATGAACGACCAGAGATTGAGTATCCATGTGAATGGGGTTATAAAATTATAGGAAAAGATAAAGACGAATTAGATGCAGTTATTTGTGAAGTTATGGGTGATAGAGAATTTACTCACAAAGAGGGTAATAGCTCTAGTAAAGGAAAGTTTCACTCACGCAATATGAGATGTCAAGTTGAATCAGAAGAGGATAGAAATGCCATCTTTAAAGCATTTCAAGACCATAAAGATATTAAGATGGTTATTTAATTAGTTTTGTCTTAAATATTTATCTCAATTTTAGTGATAATTAATAATATTATATAAATATTGCTAGAAATTTAAATTCTAATTAATTAGAATTTAAGCAAATTAT
>JALUKJ010000162.1 GCA_027056615.1 Campylobacteraceae bacterium
ATATACAGTAACAAGGCTCTTAATGCAATGCATTGTGAAACAACATATACCTATAGGAAGAGTCAATATGGGTTTAATTTTAATTACATAGAAGGAAGGAGTGGTAACTTTGAGTTTAATGGACAATAACAATAGACTATTTATTCATAAAGATATGAAACCAGTAACCCTACTCAACTCAGTTGAAATCATACTGACACCACAGTTTTACACCTTTATACGTGAAAACTTAGATATACGCTTTGCCTATCAGGCTAAACAGATTGCAGAGTCTCTCTTTGATGACTATTTAGACAGTAGTAAAGAGTATCAATACCATGTTTACAAGTGCCAAAACAGTTGGTGTTTTTTTGCCTATAATATAAATGAGATAGAAGATTTTTTAAAAAGTGTTGGCATAGAGAAACATCGTGTTTCAAAAATATATTTTGCACAGCAACTTAGCCAAGAGCTTAAAAAACCTATTAAACTTTCCCAAAAAAATGCTCTACTAACAATTGATAATACTGTAACAATTGTTCCAACGAAACTTATAGATAGTAATATAGAGTATAATAATTTAGACTTAAAAGCACAGAAATTTAACTCTTCTGTTAGTATGGGTGCTTCACTTGACTCATTTGTCTCTTTAAAAGAGACCATAATGTTAGGTTCACTCTTTTTTATATTGGGAAGTATCTTTGTAATTGAAGGTAACCGTATAAAATCCTCTGTATCAACTAATGAAGAGGTCATTACAAAGCTTTTTAACCAATATCCAAAATATCGTTCAGCTATGTTACGAGAGAGTATTTTAAATAAATATCAACCAATAGATAAAAAAGAGAGAAAAAAAAGAGAAAGCTTAAAAGAGATTTCAAAACTTCTCTCTGCAAAGAGTCAATTAGAACAGTTAACTATTGATAAAAATCAAATTACAGCTAATATAAAAACATCTAATGCCAATATTGCAAATCAAGTAAGCCGTAATGCTAAAGCAAAAAACTTTAAAAGTTTAAGAAATGGACTTAAAGTGAAAGTAGAGAAGAAAATATGAATTTGATGACCCTACAACGCTATAAAAATGAGCTTATTTTACTGCTAATGTTTATCTTTCTCTTGGCTACTTTTGTCTATAAACTCTCAGCAGTTACTTATGTAAAAGAGAATCAAGTTAGAATAAATAAGGAAATTAAAGAGATTCAGACAATTGTCAATCTTAAAAAGCAGTGGGGAGGAAAAAATATTACTAAAAAAATAAAAATTTTAAAAACTATTGTTCCTTCTAGTAAACTACTATCTTTTAAGAAAAAGTCTAAAAAGTTATCAGTAATATACAATAATTTAACAGCAAATGAACTAAATAAAATAACCAATAAGCTTATAAATATTGCTGTTGAGATTAATAATCTAAAGATAAGAAAAAATTCAAAAAATAGCTATAGAATGGAGTGTACATGCAAATGGTAAAACGAATTTTTGGTGGCTTTTTTCTTTTTATACTACTTTTATGGTTTCTTGCACCAAAACAAGAGCTTTACTATCTTTTAGAGAAGTCACTCAAAGAAAACAATATAATTATCTCCAATGAAACGCTAAAAGATACTTGGATAGGATTAAAAATCAACCACGCAGATATATATGTAGAGGGTGCAAAAGTTGCTACTAACAGAGAACTAAATTTCATATTTCTTTTTCTATATGCAAAATTATCAATCGAAGATTTAGAGATTGAGAAGTCTCTACAAAGTGTTGCACCTAAAAAGATTGATAGCTTAACAGCTACCTACTCTGTTTTAAATCCTTTAAAAGTTATATTAAAAGGAAAAGGTTCAGTTGGAGAGATAGATGGAACTATTGCACTAAAAGATAGAAAGATAGAGATTCTATTTCCAAAACCAAAAGATTTAAACACAATTAAAAAATTCTTAAAAAAAGATGCAAAAAAAGGATGGTACTATGAAAAAACTTATTAATAGTAAACATCTCTCAACAATTATATTTTTACTATCTATCATAGTTATTATAAAAATAATTTGGATTGTTATATCAATACTCTTTCTTCCGACTATAGGAGAGGAGTATAAAGAGCCAAATAGAGTTAAAAAGTTATATTATCGTGTACGCTTAACCAATGAATCAAGAGTAATTGCACCTGTTAGAGTTGTTAAAAAGAGGGTTAAAGAAGTAAGCTCAATGAGAGGATACAAACTTTTAGGTCTCTACAAATCTAAAGATAAAATAGTAGTCACAGTAGAAAAGGGTAGAAAGACAACGGTTCTAGTAAAAGGTGAAGATATTAATGGGTTTGTACTTGTATCTGCTGGTAAAGACTATGCCATATTTAAAAAATCTGGTGAAGAGTTTAAATTAAGTTTAAGAAATAATAAAAGAACATTAAACCGTATAAAAAACAAACCAAAAATAAAACGCCCCTCTTTGAAGAGTAACTCTAGCACTATTGTAGATGATGGTGGAGTGAAACATATTCCAAGAACACTACTCACCTCATACACAAAAGATATGGATAAAATTTGGAGAGATATTGCCATTGTAAGACACCAAACTAATGGTAAACTTGATGGATATAAAATTAACTACGTTAAAAAAGGTAGTGACTTTGAGAAACTAGGTCTTAAACGAGGTGATATTTTAGTTGAAATCAATGCTGAACCACTAAATTCACTAAGTGCAGCTATGAACTTTTTTAAAGAGATAAATAGTATAAAAAATTTAACATTAACCGTTATAAGAAATGGTAAAAGAGAGGATATAGAATATGAAATTCAGTAAAATAGTATTAGGATTAATATTTGTATTAACCATACAAGTAAATGCCGAAAAAGTAAACATTAACTTCTCAAACTTGAGTATTAATGACTTTGTAAAAATGGTTGGAAAGATTACAGGAAAAAACATATTAATAGATGGAGATATTAAAGGTAAAATCAATTTTGTGGCTCACGATAAAGATGGTGTAGAAAAGAAGGAGTTAATTCCTCTACTCAATGCCATTTTAGAGACAAAAAAGATGACCCTTATAAAACGAGGTTCTTACTATCAAGTTGTTAAATCTGCAACAGCAGCGGGAGAAGGTCTACCTGTAACAATGAACATAAAAAAAAGTGGAAATACAATGAAAACCGTTGTTTTTCAACTCTCAAATGTAAATGCTGCAGTAATTCGTACAAAAATAAAAGCACTTTTACATAGAAGTGCAAAAGCAATCTCATTTAAGAAAAACAACCTATTAGCAGTAACAGCATATCCTAGAACATTAAAATCAATTAAAAGTCTTATTGATAAAATTGAGCATCAACAAGCTAAAAAGAGTCAAATTGTCCAGCTACAAAATGCACGAGTCAAAGATATTTTTGCTAATGTTCAGAGTATGTCAAAGGCTCTTTTTCCTCAAGATATTGTCTCTGAAAGAGTAAATGTAATGCAAGACATTAGTGGAAACTCTATTATTTTGGTTGGTAAAACTGCTAATGTACGTCGACTATATAACTACATTAAACAGCTCGATATTAAGGGAGAGGGAGACATTCAGAAAATGCATGTTATTCCTTTAGAGAACTCAAATGTCGAAGATATGGAGAAAATTTTAAGTAAAATTGTTCCACAGATGACAAAAAATACAGGTGGAGGACCAGGTCCTATTGGGAAAGGTGGTAAACCTATTCCAAAAGCTGTTATTGCCTCAGATGTAGAGCGTAATGCATTGATTGTATTAGCAAATGAAGAGCAGTATCAAAATATTTTAGATACAGTAAAACAGCTTGATATTGAGAAGTCACAAGTCTATATTCAAGCTAAAATTGTAGAGG
>JALUKJ010000163.1 GCA_027056615.1 Campylobacteraceae bacterium
ATATATTTAAGTCCTATAAGTTGTTTATCATATATATTACTCTTGTGCATATAGTTAGTAAAAAGTGTCCTAGAGGGAAAAAGAAATACTAAAAAAAGAATAGAAATAGAAGCAATAATTTTACTCATAAAAGAGAGTTTGTTCATAATAGCAATAGCAGGTTGAAATAGTGTATTAAAAAACATGAACATTCTCTCTTTACAATAATTATAAAAATAGTATAGCATAAAAAACAATAAAAAATAATATTATTTTTTAAATTAATCTAATATTATAAGTGAAATGTGATTTTATCTCCCATTCTGTAGAAGATACGAGATAAAATCATCTACAAACTGTTTATACTTTTTGGGCAACAACCTCTATAGAAATAATATCATCTTCTTGATTAATGCTATCAAGTACTTGAAAACTTGCTGTATCATCAAGTTCAATTGCACCAAATACAGTATGAACACCATCTAAATGAGGAGTTGGAACAAACGTAATAAAGAATTGACTTCCACCTGTGTTTGGTCCTGCATGTGCCATTGAGAGTGTTCCTCTTCTATGTGGTTGAAGACTTGTATCTGTCTCACAATCAATCGACCAACCTGGACCACCAGTTCCTGGCATACCTCTAGCACCCTCTCTTGTATTTGGGCAACCACCTTGAGCCATAAATCCTGGTATTACTCTGTGAAACTTTAACCCATTGTAAAAACCTTCATTTGCTAAGTGTGCAAAGTTTGCTACAGTATTTGGAGCTTCATCAGGAAAAAGCTTAATCCAAATAGTTCCTTTTGAAGTTTCAATTTTTGCGTAGTTGTATGTCTCCATAGTCTCTTGTGATACATCATATCTTTTTGACATGTTAATCCTTATTTTTTAGTATTTTCGGTAGAATTATACCCATAAAACATAAGAGGAAAAATATGGAACTGTGTATAGCATTAGATTTACCATCTGCAAAAGAAAATTTAGCCTTGGCTGAGTCATTAAAATCTCATAATATATGGATGAAAGTTGGTTTTAGAGCCTACATTAGAGATGGGAAACCATTTATAGAAGCACTTAAAAAAATTAACCCTCAATTTAAAATCTTTTTAGATTTAAAACTCTATGACATTCCAAACACCATGGCAGATGCTTCTGAAGAGATTGCAAAACTGGGTGTTGACATGTTTAATATCCACGCTTCTGCTGGAAAAGTTGCTATGCAAACGGTTATGGAACGACTCTCTAGCTATGAAAATCGCCCTTTAGTTTTGGCTGTTACTGCTCTTACCTCATTTGATGAAGAGAATTTCTCTTTAATATATGAAAAGGGTATTGATGAAAAAGCTAAACAGTTTGCTAAACTCTCTTATGAAAATGGACTAGATGGTGTTGTATGCTCCACTTTTGAAAGTAAGGTCATAAAAGAGGCTACCTCATCTGATTTTTTAACCCTATGTCCTGCTATTAGACCTTTTGGTGAAGATGCACAAGACCAACAGCGTGTAGCTACGTTAGAGTTAGCAAAAAAAGAGTTAGTTGACTTTCCTGTGATTGGTCGTCCTATTTATAAAGATAAAAATCCTGCTCAAAAAGTGGAGAGAATTCTTCAACACTTATAGTTTAAGATTCTAAAGCTACAATTCGCACATGAAAAAACATCTACGTGGACATAGCAAATACTATTTCTCTCTTTCTACCATTGCTATGTACTCAACCATGCACATCTTGTGCTGGATTGATAGTAACTACCAGTACCACAAGAAAGCTTTTGAGTATCAAGAGTACAAAACCTCTCCTCCTCAATTTTTTTTATAAACCAAAGTTTTTAAAATTTAAACAAAAAAATTTAATCTAAAAGGAAATTAAAATGCATATAGAAGCAGGTATCGTTACAGGAACTAAGATATTATTGAGTTATGCTACAGGAGTAGCTGTTGTAGGTATGGGAGCTAAATTGGCATGGGAACATATTAAAGAGAGTGGTGCTTTGTCATTACTGCTTAGAACCATTATCTCTATAGGTTTAGTCTTTACCTTTTTTGAGGTTTTACCTCACTATCCTGTTGGAGTGAGTGAGGTTCACCTTATTTTAGGAACTACTCTACTTATGGTCTTTGGTATAGCTCCTGCTATGTTGGGTTTAGCTCTTGGGCTTCTACTTCAAGGCGTAACGGTAGCACAGTTTGATTTACCTCAATATGGTATGAATGTTACAACACTATTGGCAAGTATGCTAATACTCAATATGGCAACTAAAAAGATTGTTCCACAAGGTACAGCATATAAAGATATTAGTTATACACAGATGTTTAAAATGTCTGTTATTTGGGAAGGTGCTATTGTAAGTTGGGTTGCCTTTTGGGCATTTTATGGTCAAGGGTTTACAGCTGAAAATATTCAAAATGTACTAACTTTTGGTAGTGCTTATATGTTAGTAGTTCTTCTTGAACCTTTAATTGACTTAGCCATTTTATCTGCTGTAAAAGCGTGGTATAAAAGTGATAGTTGTAACATCTTATTTAACAAACGTCTAACCAACTGTCAGGCGTAAGATGAAACGCTATAGACACCACAAAAAAGACAAAGCCATTATCTTGGCTTGTTTTGGTTCAGTTATAGAACAACAGATGTACCTTGACCTTAAAAAAGAGGTTGAAGAGAAGTTTGAAGGGGTAGATGTCTTTTTGTCATTCTCCTCACGTATGGTACTCAAAGACCTCATCAAACGTGGTATGGACTACAAAAACCTACCACAAGTTTTGGCTGATGTTGACATGATGGGCTACAAAAACATTATTGTTACCTCGGTGAACCTCTTTCCTACCGATGAACATGAGCTTCTTATTCGTATTGTAAAAGGGTTCAACACTTTCTCTTTGGCGAACATACGCTACACCAAAGCGATTATCAACAAAACTAAAGAGAGTTCGTTGGCTCTTAAAGGCTTAAATGATGTCATTAGCCAAGAGCAGTGGGCAAATCTTTATGTGATTCATGGTGTACCTATCTTAGACCTTGCGGGGCTAAGTTCGGTCGGCTATACTGATGAGTTTTTAAAGCTCATCGGCGAGAAGAACTACACCTGTTCACTAGAAGGGGCTTTTCCTTACTATGCAGTAAAAGAGCAACTTGTAGCACAGATGAAACAAGATGGCATAACCCATGTACAGGTAGTACCTCTGCTTTTAGTCAGTGGTAACCACTATAGAAAAGACATGGTTGAGATTAGAGATGAGTTAGGAGAACACTTTAGCTCTCGTATTGTTCCATCTATTACCCAATCAGAGCGATTTAATCTTATTGAGCTTAAAAGTATTCGTTCTATTTTAATGCAAAATATAAAAGAAGAGATTACCAAACTTGGACACTAAAAAGTTAACTATGGTCTCTTTAGGACCTGGGGACATTGACCTAATAACCATCAAGGCACTCAAAGTATTAAAAAGCTCTGATGCCATCTGTGTACCAACCAAAAGTGAAGACCATAGTTTTAAAAAATCACTCACCCATAAGATAGTAACGAAGCTTATGGAGGAGCATAATTTTACTAAACCGATTATTCCTGTTTATACTCCTATGCACTTTTGCAAAGAGGATTGGCAGTATCAAGTAGATGTACTCTACAAAGAGTTTGAGCAGTATGACTCACTTAGTTTTGTAACTTTAGGAGATAGTGCTATCTATAGTACGGTTTACTATCTATTAGATATTATCAAAGAGCAAGAACCAAAGCTCTATGAAAATAGTGAAGTGATTGCAGGAGTTACCTCTTTTTCTCAAGCCTCTGCCAAGGTTAAAAAACCTCTCTGTTTAGGAGATAGTCGTTTTGAGATTGTGCCTCTTTTAGACAAAGAGGTTCCTGTAACTACTGTTTATATGCGACCTAAAATAGGCATGAGTACAGAGGTGTTAGAAGAAAAAGGGCAAATCTACACTTTTGAGAATATAAATTATGAAGGAGAGAATATCTCTAGTTATAAAATAGCAAAAGTTAAAAAATACATGACTCTATTTATAGATTTTTTTCAAAAGGATAACCATGGAATTTAAACAAGAACAACCTCCTATCAATATTGGTGCTGACATATCAGTACGCTCTTTTGAAATGATAGAAGAGGAGTTAGCAAACTATCCAAAAGCCAAGGAGTTTAACGAAGAGGAACTAGCTGTTATTAGTCGGCTTATTCATACAACTACCTGTTTTGACCAAATCTTAGATAATATCTACTTTTCAGAGAATGCCTTACATCGTATTAAAAATCTACTCTTAGACAAAGCCAAGATTATTGTCGATGTCAATATGATAAAAGTTGGAATAAGCCAATTTTACCTAGATACTTATGACAATGAGGTAGTCTGTTATATTAATGAACCATTCACTTATGAGTATGCCCAAAAGAACAAAACAACAAGAAGTTATGGAGCAGTTGTCGAAGCAATTAAACGCCATAAAGATGAACCAATGGTACTTGTATGTGGAAATGCCCCAACATTCATCTATGCTGCAATTAACACCTTACTAGATGAAAAAGTAGACCTAAGCAAGGTAGCCCTACTCCTCTTTCCTGTTGGGTTTGTAAATGTCTTTGAGTCCAAAGATTACGGACGACGCTTTAGTGAAACCTTTGATGTTCCTGCTGTGATTATGCAGGGGCGTTTTGGTAGCTCTACCATGGGAGTGGCTACACTTCATGCTACTTATAAGTTGATTAAGGATTATGATGGGGTTACTCATTATAATGGGAAAAAATAAACAATGACCAACTTCCTAACATTCAAAACATTCATATCCATAGATATACTAATCCTATCTTATTATATAGGGGCTATAATTATCCCTATTATTATGTGGCTTAGTAAAGCCTACCTACAGAAAAAATTCAAAATATTAGACAGCTTTAACAGTTTTCTACTAAAACTTTTTGGAACAATGAGCATAAAAAGGAAGGTTCTCTCAATAGCTCTCTTTGTTGCTATGTTTATATCAATGGAGATAGTTTGGAGAATGTGTTTTGAAGCTATGATTGGGTACTTTCAGATGATAGAAGCCCTAAAGCAAGGAACATAAAAAATGAACTCTAAAAAAAGGACAACCCATGCCTAGTACTCTAACCAACTCCCATGCCTCTTCAACCTATGGAGCTAACCCTGTAAAAAAAGGAGAAGTTCGCCTAAATGAGATGGGTTCAGAGGTAGTTGAGGGGTATACTTGTAAACCTAAAGATTATGACCCAAATCGTCCTATTATGCACTACAAGACCCTTTTACTTCTTTGTGATGATGAACGATGTGGAAAAGCAGGAAAAACTGATAAAGCCTCTGAACTTAGAGAGATTTTAAAAGATATGGGGCTAAATAAGGGTGAAAATCGCATAAAAGTATCACGTACTGGGTGTTATGGTGCTTGTCGGTTTAGACAGGTATGTCAAGTGACTGAAAATACCCAAGCCAATGGTAATCCAAATAATAATGCTATTTGGTTACGCCATACACATAATTTTAAAGAGGAAGATTGGAGACGTATTTTTACACTTTTGTCAACCGACCAAGATTTAAAAAATGAGCTAGAAGAGAAGCATTTTATACCAATGAAAGTATATGAATAAAAAGCTACGTAAAGGCTATACTACAGGGGTTCATGCCTCTTTTGCTTTTGCCTCTGCTCTTAAAGCCTTTTTAGTAACAAATAAACTTGTAAAGTCCATTACCAATAAAATGGATAATGATGATTTAGACGTTACTAAAGGGTGTGAGATAGTAGTAAATATTTCAAATAAAAAAGAGGATTTAGAGTTAAATAAAATTACTCATAATCCCTATACTATTGGCTCTTTGGAACTCTATGCAGGGATTGGTGTTGGGGTGGTAACTAAAGATGGATTAAAGCCTCCAAAAGGTTTTCCTGCTATTAATCCTACTCCATTAAAAGCCATTGAGCAGATTTACCGTAGGTTTGGTAACACCGAACAGATATTTTGCACCATATCCGTAACAAATGGAGAAGAACTTGCAAAACAGACAGCTAACGCAAAGGTAGGAGTACTTGGAGGTATCTCTATTTTAGGAACAACAGGATTTGTAAAACCTATCTCTACTGATGCCTATATGGACTCTATACGAACAGAGTTAGGTGTAGCAAAAGCAAATGGATATAAAGAAGTTGTTTTGACCCTTGGAAACAGCTCGTTGACCTATGCCAAAGAGCATTATGATGAAACTCAGATTGTAGAGATAGGGAATTTTGTCTATGATTCTATTTCTATTGCTCAAGAGTTAGATGTGAAAAATATAATTTTTGTCTGTGGTATTGGAAAGGCTACTAAGGTTATGCAAGGGTGTAAAAATACACATAATCGTTTTGGCTCTATTGACTTTGTGAGTTTAAAAGATGATATAGCTCAAAGATTGAGTATAGATGTAGATATAGAGTCTACTAAAACAGTTAAGGGAATTACAACCCAACTAAAAGAGAAGATTGATAAATTTTATCAACTAGTAACGCTTGAAACAAACCAACAGATAGAGCGTTGGTTTGCCAATATAGAGATAGAAACAGTAATATTAAGGTAATAAATGTTAACAATAGCAGGAAATGGAATGGGAGATTATAACTTTGATAATCTGACCATTTCAATAGATGAATTTGACAAAATAGTTTGTGATAAAAACTTTATTGAGAGTGGAGATAATATCTTAAAACTTAGTTTTAAAGAGGCAAAAGAGTATATTTTAGAAAACTACAACAAAGAGAATATTTTATATGTGGTAACAGGTTCACCTCTCTTTTATAGTGCAGGGATTTTAATTGCCAAAAAGCTACCTCATGACCAAGTAAAGATTATCAATAACACCTCTTCTAAAAGTTATCTTTTAGAGAAACTCTTTATCTCTGAAACAGAGGTAGAGACCATCTCTTTACATGGACGAAAGAGAATAGATTTAACTAAGTTTTTAACAAATAGCTATACTTTTATACTTTGTGATATTTTTACTATAGACAGGGTAAAAGAGGCAACAAAATATCTAACCCCTAAAGATATAGAGGTGACTATTGGCTATAAGTTAGGATATAAAGACGAGGTAATTGAGCAGATAAATATTTTTGACTATAGCTACAAGGCTTTTAATCAAACTTTTCCTTTTGTTCTACTCATAAAACGCTGTTTTACTCCTAAATCAGTAATGAGTTTAGATAGTGAATTTGAGACAGAGAGGGGAATGATAACCAAACAGTACAAACGCCATCTAAGTCTACAAAATCTTTACCTAGAACCAAATATGATACTTTGGGATGTGGGAGCAGGAAGTGGAAGTTGTGCTATTGAGGCTTATAAACGCTACCGAGTTAAAACCGTATTGTTTGAGAAGCAAGAGCAACGCAATGAGTTTATTAAGAGAAATCTTACATCTCACTATGTATGTGATACAGAGCTTTTAGAAGGTAATGCAGAGGAGCTTTTTGAGAGAGTAGAAGAGAATCCAGAGAGAATATTTGTTGGAGGTGGTGGAGCAAAAGTTATAGCTAGATTACCCTACCTATATGATAGATTAAGTGATGATGGTGTAATGCTTATAAATGCCATTACTCTTAAAAATTTAACGCAGATGATAAGTGTATTAAATGAAGCTAAAATAGAGTATAAGGTTATCTCTTTGTCACTTACTACTTACAAAGGAAAGCTTGATTTGATTGAGCCTGAGAGACAACTTTTTCAGATAAAGGTTTTGAAAAAGTCTGCAAACTCATAATTTAAGTTATGTTAACTCATAATATAGTCTCTGTTAAGTCATAATATGCTACCATCTATTAAGAGGATTAACAATGTATATTAAACGGAATATTACTTCTATGGTTTATGAACTTTTAGAGGACTTTAGAGTTGTTGCTATTAATGGACCCCGACAAAGTGGGAAAACAACACTCTCTAAGGAGATAGCAAAAGAGTTAGGTATGAACTACTATACTCTAGATAATGAAGCCACTAAACTAACAGCACAAAACAATCCCATACCATTTATAGAACAGCTCTCTAAAAGACCATCGGTCATAGATGAGATTCAGATGGTTCCAGAGGTGATTAGTGCTTTAAAAATATCTGTAGATGAAAAAAACCAATCAGGAATGTTTCTACTTACAGGAAGTGCTGACCTTTTTAAAATGTCATCCATAAAAGAGTCTTTAGCAGGAAGAATGGTCTCTATTTCACTTTTTCCTCTCTCATATTTTGAGCTTAATGGTAGTAGTGAAAATATTATTGATATGCTTTTTAGTGGAGAGATAAAATCATTTAACTTTAAAAAAATGAGTTATGAAAAGATGATAGAGCAGATAACCACAGGTGGCTTCCCCTCTGTTCAAGGAAAATCTGCCCGTTCGCAAGAGAGTTGGTTTGAAAGTTACATCGAAGCACGGATAGAGAAAGATTTGTCCTTGGTCAAAAAAATAAGCCAAGAGAACAAATCTGAAATCAATAAACTTTTACGAATCTTAGCCTCTATGACCTCTAATCTTTTGAAGTACAGTTCTTTGGCTAAACATCTTAATATAAAAGATATGACGGTCAAATCTGACATTGAGATACTCGAAGCTCTGTTTTTAGTCAAAAGGATAAATCCTTACTTTACCAACCGAGGAAAACGAGAGATTAAAGCTCCTAAAATCCAATTTATAGATACAGGATTAGTAGCTCACTTGGTTGATGTAGATGCAGAGACACTCATTGTAAAAGAGCGTAAGATGTTAGGAAATTTGGTTGAAAACTTCATCTATGCAGAATTTCTTAAACATAGTACCTATGCAAAAAAATCAACTAAAATCTATCATTACCGAGATGGAGACTATGAGGTTGATTTGGTGTTAGAACAGAAAAACAGTAAGATAGTTGCCATAGAGGTAAAATCATCAGCAACTATTAAAACAGAGTACACAAGAGGGCTTGTGAAGTTGGCTCAAAATGCAAAAGAGAACTTTGTAGAAGGGTATATTTTTTATGGTGGCAATGAAGTTTTACCAATTTCTAAAGATGGGTATACTTTTTGGTGTATTCCTTTTGGAGTTTTGTTTGGAAAGAAATAATTTATAAATCAAACTAAAGGAAAACAAAAAATGATATATTTCATAGGAGCAGGTTCTGGTGACCCTGAGCTTGTAACCATTAAAGCCCAAAAGATTTTGCAAAAAGCCGATGTAGTTCTCTATACAGGTTCACTAGTACCTAGAGAAGTTCTCTCTTGGTGTAGAGATGATGCGTTAATAGTCGATTCACAAGGGATGAAGTATCCTGAAATCTTTGAATTTTTAGAAGAACATAGCAATAACATAGTAGCAAGAGTACACACAGGTGACCCCTCTATCTACTCTACCATTGCCAAACAGATAAGCTTTTTGAATGAAAAAGGAATAGAATATACAGTCATTCCAGGGATTACAGCTAGTTTTGGAGCTAGTGCCTCTTTGGGGATTGAGTATACTATTCCTGGGGTATCGCAAACACTTATTATTACTCGTGTGGAGGGAAAGACTCCTAACCCTGAAAGTTTAGAGAACATCTTGGCTTGTAAAAACTCCTCTTTGGTCTTTTACCTCTCTATTTTATTATTAAAAAAGCTTAAAAAGAAAGCTTTAGAGATGGGTTATAGCCCTAACACTCCTTGTTGGGTAGTGGAAAAAGCTACATGGGAAGATGAGGCAATTTATAAAGGAACACTAAATGATATAGAAGAGCAAGTTTCTCACATTAGAGGAGTTGCACTAATACTTCTTGGAGATTTTCTTTACCAAAAAGAGACCGTTGAATCTCACCTCTATGTAAAGCCCTTGGTTAAAGAGTGTGATGCAAAAGATAGATAAAGAAGCTTCTAAGATACTTGCTCATATTATTGAGTCACGGCGTGATATCCGTGGTAATAACTTCTCTTTAGAGCCTATTGAAGAGGAGGCATTAAATGAGATAATTAACGCTGGTCTTCATGCTCCATCAGTGGGCTACTCTCAACCTTGGAAGTTTGTGATTATTGAAAATAAAAGGATAAAAGAGCAGATTTATGAGAACTATAAAGAGGAGTATGCCAAAAGTACCTCTAGCTTTAAAGAGCGACCTATTTATAAGACTCTAAAACTTGAAGGCATAAAAGAAGCTCCTGTTAACATTGCCATCTTTTACCAAAAGCCAAAGAACACTATTTTGGGACAAACCTCCCAAAAAAAGATGGGCGAGTACAGCGTTGTTTGTGCCATTCAAAATATGTGGCTTATGGCTCAAAGTCTCAATATTGGCATGGGATGGGTGAGCATTTTAAAGCCTAAAAAAGTGCGTAAAATCTTAGAAGTTACCAAAGAGTATAAACTTGTGGGCTACCTCTGTGTAGGGTATGTCAAAGCGTTTCCACAAGAGCCAGAGTTAAAGACCCTAAAGTGGGAAAAAGAAAAAAAGTATCAAGAGATTGTCTCTTGGATAAAGGATTAAAACATGAAAATAGCCGTTATAACCATAAACCAACCTAGCCTAAACTCAGCATGTAGGCTTATACCTTATCTAGGGGAACATAAAGTCGATGTATATGGAAAGGCAGAGCTTAGTCATACATTAGATAAGCTATACACCTACAAAAAGCTAGATGATATTTTAGCTCCTGCATGGAAAGAGTACGATGCCATTATTGCTATTTTAGCTATGGGTGCTGTAGTTCGTAAAATAGCCCCACTTTTAGTGGATAAATCAACTGACCCTGCTGTATTGGTCATAAACCTTGCACTTGACAAAGTTGTACCTCTGCTTAGTGGGCATTTAGGAGGAGCGAATGAGTTAGCAGACACTTTAGCAGAGCGTATGCCTAACTGTATAAACTTTATCTCAACTGCAACCGACCAAACTAAAACTTTGGCTTTTGAGATGTTAGCAAAGAAGAACGATTGGAAAATAGAAAATCTAAAAGCCTTAGCTAGAGTCTCTAACCGATTACTAAATAAACAAACTGTTAAAGTTGCTACATGTAAAAGTATTTTTGAGAGTATACCAAATAAAGATAACTTAGTAGTTGTAGATTTTGATAGTTTAGACTTGGACACCGTAGTTATTGATCCAACCATTAGCTCTACATGTTTAACCTTTCGTCCCAAAGTCTACTTAGGTATTGGGTGTAATCGAAATACACCACTAAATGAGATAGAAAAGGCAGTAGAGCAGTTTTTAGAAAAAAATAGACTTAACATAGATAATATTGGAAATATTGCTTCATTTGAAGCTAAAATAGATGAAGTGGGATTGTTAGAGTTTGCTAAAAAGCATAATTTTAACATAGAGTTTTATAAAAAAGATGATATAAACGCACTTGAAAATCAATTCTCTAAGTCTGCTTCTACAAAGTTCTTTGGGCTTAAAGGGGTAGCCGAGCCAAGTGCAATTTTGGCTTCAACATATAAGGAGCTTCTTTTTAACAAAGAGGTCTATTTTAAATCAGTAACCGTCGCAGGAGCGATATAACAAGCTTGTTAAATATTAAACAATGTATAATAT
>JALUKJ010000164.1 GCA_027056615.1 Campylobacteraceae bacterium
ATTTTTGTATAAATCATCTTTCAGCAAACTCTTCTTTGAAATTTGGAATAATGTGGTTATGAAAAAAGAGATATTTTTATGTGCCATCAATAATATTTTGAGTGGTACCTGCCTAGAAGATTGTAAATTTTGTACCCAGAGTGTGCGTTATCATGCCGATATTGAACGCTATAACTATAAATCTATAGATACTATTGTAGATGAAGCTAAACAAGCCAAAGCCAATGGTGCATTGGGATACTGTTTGGTTACAGCAGGAAAAGGTCTAGATGATAAAAAAGTAGACTTTGTAGCACGTACTGCTAAAGCTATTAAAGAACAAGTTGATAACTTAAATCTAATTGCTTGTAATGGAACAGCCTCTAAGGAACAGTTACGTTATCTTAAAGAGCATGGAGTTGATAGCTATAACCATAATTTAGAGACTTCAGAGCGTTACTACTCAACTATCTGTACTACACATACATGGAGTGAGCGTTATGAGACCTGTCAAAATGCTAAAGAAGCAGGATTACAGCTCTGTACAGGTGGAATCTTTGGTATGGGTGAAGAGCAAGAAGATAGAGATGAACTTTTAAAGGCTATTGCCTCACTTGACCCAGAGTCTACTCCTCTTAATTTTTATCATCCAAATAAAGCACTACCTATAAAAACTAGAAATATCTCAAGAGATGAAGCAGTTGCTATTGTAAAAAAAGCACGACAACTTTTAGGAGAGAACAAACTACTTATGGTAGCAGGAGGAAGAGAACTTCTTTTTGATGGTTGTGAAGAGCTTATGTTTGAAGCAGGTGCTAACTCTATGGTAATTGGAAACTATCTTACAACTTCAGGTGATGCCCCACAAAAAGACATAGCAATGTTAGAGAGACTAGGGTACGGAGTAGCAACAAATTGTCATGTATAGTAGTGATAGTATAGTTGCCATTCTTGCTGTCTCTCTAGTTTTAGTTCTATCACCACACTTTTCTAGGTTGTTACGACTACCTACAGCACCAATTGAGATTATTTTGGGGTCAATTTTAGCTATTTTTGGAATTATATCAGTTAAAAATGAGAATTTTTCTCTTCTTTCAGATGTAGGTTTTTTGTATCTTATGTTTTTAGCAGGATTAGAGGTGAACCTAAAAACAATTTTTAAAATGCCTAGAGTCTATATTATACAATCTATATACTTTCTATTGGTTATGTGGAGTTTAGCATTTCTTTTAGGTATAGCTTTTAATTTAGCAACTTATTTAATTTTAATACTACCCTTAATCTCTATTGGTATTTTAGCCACACTATCAAAGGAGTATGGAAAAGAGCTACATTGGATTAAAATAGCTTTTCTTGTTGGAACTTTAGGAGAGGTTTTAAGCATTGTTGCTTTGACTATTTTTGAAGCACACTCTACTGTCTCATCAACAGAAGACTTTATTGCCAAAATAGCTCTTTTACTAATATTTTTAAGTACCATTGTTATCTTATATCTTCTTTTTAAACGAGTTTTTTGGTGGTATCCTGAACTTAAAACTATTTTAATGCCTAGTAGCAAAACAATAGATGGACGTTATCAAGATTTACGTTTAGCAATAGGACTCTTTTTTATTATGATTGCAATCATGATGCAACTCCATTTAGAGGTTGCTTTTGGTGCATTTATTGCGGGGGTATTTATCTCTACTTTTTTTCATCATAAAAAGGAGTTAGAGGAGAGAATGAGTAGTTTTGGTTTTGGCTTTTTGGTTCCTATCTTTTTTATTCATGTTGGAGCTTCATTTGATTTAAGAAATATTTTTATATCTGATGTTTATATGCCAACACTTCTTTTACTCTTTTTGATGTTTGCTATTAGACTTATAGCTTCTTTGACCTTATCTTTTATTACAGAAAAACGTCAATTTGTTTTAATAGCTTTTGCACTCTCCATGCCTTTGACTCTTATGATAGCCGTAGTAACTATTGCTAAGTTACATAGAGGTATTAATGAATTTGACTACTATGCTGTTATATTAGCCTCTATTTTAGAGGTGATTATTTCTATGTTAGTTATTAAAGTATTAATGAAAAAGAAAAAAGCTAGTTAGCATCTGTCCACTCAAGGTATTTTTTGTGGAGCTTGGCATTTTGTTGTTTTAAAGTTTCAATTTGAGATTGAAGAACAACTTCTTTTCTTTTTAAGTTTTGAAGAACTTGCAAAGAGTGATTTCCAAATAGTAGATTGGCAATATAGATTCCTAAAAGAGCAACAACAAAGGTTGTTGCTAAAAAGACCTTAAACGAAAGCCCAAGAATCTCTTCGAGCTTTCTAATATATGGTTCAATATCCTCTTTAAATGAAATGCTCATTAGTTAAAAATAGAACTCCCAAGATATTCAAACTGTCCAAGCTCTCTCTCTATCTCTAAAAGACGGTTATATTTAGCGATTCTATCTGAACGAGCAGTTGAACCTGTTTTAATTTGACCTGTATTACAAGCTACTGCAAAGTCTGCAATAAATGTATCTTCACTCTCTCCTGAACGGTGAGACATAACACAAGTGTAACCATTTCTTTGAGCTAGTCTAATGGTTTGCATGGTTTCAGAGACTGTACCAATTTGGTTTGGTTTAATTAAGATTGAGTTTGCAATATCTTTTTCAATTCCTTCAGATAAGATAGTTACATTTGTTACAAAAAGGTCATCTCCTACGAGTTGAATCTTATCTTTTAGCTCATCAGTCAAAATTTTCCATCCATACCAATCATCTTCACTCAACCCATCTTCAATAGATATAATAGGATACTTAGCACATAAGTCAGCATAGTAAGCTACTAATTCAGCCGAAGTTAGCTCTCTATCTTCAGATTTAAGTACATATAGACCATCATCATTAGTTATTTCAGAAGCAGCAACATCTAGTGCTAAACTAATCTCTTCACCAGCTTTGTATCCAGCAGACTCAATAGCTTCAAGAATTACTTGAATTGGCTCTTCATTACTTTTTAGGTTAGGGGCAAATCCACCCTCATCACCTACAGCTGTACTTTCACCCATACCATCAATAATCTTTTTAAGGTGTTGGTAAACCTCTGCTACAGCTTGAAGTCCACGTGAAAAAGTATCAAACCCATGAGGAACAATCATATACTCTTGAAAATCAACAGAGTTGTTAGCATGTTCTCCACCATTGATAATATTGAACATTGGAACAGGAAGTGTTACCCCATTAGCTCCACCAAGATAACGATAAAGAGGCATATTAAGTGATTTTGCAGCTGCACGTGCAACAGCCATAGAGACACCTAAAACAGCATTTGCTCCAAGCTCTCCATAGTTCTCTGTACCATCAAGAGATTTCATAGTCACATCAACCTCTGCTTGGTTAAAAGGAGATATTCCAACAAGTGCATCTGAAATTCTTACATTTACATTTTCACAAGCTTTGAGTACACCTTTACCCATATAACGCTCTCCACCATCACGAAGTTCAAGAGCTTCTCTTTTACCTGTACTCGCACCACTTGGTACAATAGCAGAAGCAACAGTTCCATCACTTAGGCTAACAGTTGCTTTAACTGTAGGGTTTCCTCTACTATCCATTACTTCATTTGCTCTAACATCATCAATAAAAATCATTGTTTACCCTTAGTAAAAATATGTTGAAATTTTAACATAGAAAGCCATAGAGATAAGAGTAGAGTCTTGAAAAGAGTTCTAAATGTGTTAACCTAAGTTCATTTATACTCAAAACCTACGACCTAATTCTTTGTTTATTGTTGGTCGGACTGAATAGCTACTAACATGTTTATTAAAATTCATTAG
>JALUKJ010000165.1 GCA_027056615.1 Campylobacteraceae bacterium
CTTTTTTATGAAACTGTATTATTTTTTGGATAAATATTTACTTAATGGGATGCCTTGGTTTTTATAGGGGATACCCTAAATTAACTATTTAATAACAAAAAAGAAGTGTTGCACGAATATCATCATAAGATACTTTACCTTTTAACGCGTCAAAGATAGATTTTAACTTTAACTCACCATCCTCTGAAAAGTTCTCTTTCTTCTTCTCTTTTGTTAATTTGGTAATTACTTTAACAATAGGTTTACTCTTTAAAGATTTTGGTTTAAAACGACTAATATCTAAGGTCTCATCTTCCTTTTTTAAAATTTTCAGATGATTCATAATTGTACTCTGTGTCACCGAACGAATTTTAGCAATCTCCTTAAGTGTAAAACAACTATCCATTAATATTTTAGTTTTTATATGAGTTGGTATATCTTTTCCTATTTTAGAAATTGTTCCTGTTCTTATACGTTTTTTCTCCTGTTCAATCTGTAAAAAGTTGGTTAATCCACCAATGCGTTTAATATAGTTTTTATGTGCCTTTTCAAGCTCCTTTTCACTATAGTTATCTATCTCAAGTTGTGCCTTTTGGGAAGCTTTTTTAATAGGTTCATCAATCCGTAAAGTCAAGGGTTCAACTCTAAGTGCCATCTCATTTAAACCAATTAGACGTAACCCCTCTATACTTTTTATTCTTGAAAGAGCTACATACCCCTGCCCTACTTCAAAAGTATTACTCAAATCTATTTCAGCAACATCAAGAGTCATACCCTGTGACTTATGAATAGTAATTGCCCATGCTAAACGTAGAGGAATCTGTGAAACTGTTGCAATGGTTTCACCTTTTTCATTCTCTAGTGTCCAATCTTCATCTACAACTTTTATAACTCTCCCTGTAGATGTTTTCACTAAAGGAACACTATTCTCAAATCCTATAACAACACCTGTAGTTCCATTAATATAATCTTTTTCAGGATTGTTTTTAATAAAAATAACTACAGCATCTTTTTTAAATGTAATCTCCTCTAAGACTAAAGCAGTTTTAAAAATCTTCTCAATATTTTTCTTTGAACCCTTTGAACTATAAGTAAAAATATGAGACTTCCCCTTAAGTCTCTTAAGCTCTTCAAGGTTAATACGCTCAACATCAACATTGTGAGTATAAAGTTTAGTCACTTGAAAATCAGTAGAAAGTTCTCTATGGAAGGAGTCTTCTAAAAGTTTCCGAACCTCCAAAGAGACCTCACCTGTTCTAATCTCATCTAAAACCTGAATCAGTCGGTTGTCCTCTTGCCTAAACTTCTCAGTCAAATAACAGCTCTTTAACTCCAAACTCCTCCAAACAGGAGATTGCCAAGCAAAACGTTTCTCTTTAAAAGTTTTACTCACAGGTGGCAACTGAAAAAAATCTCCAGAGATAACCACTTGTATCCCACCAAAAGGCTCAGGAGAGTTTTTAAATGCTCTAAGTATTTTATCCATAGAGTCAAATATTTCAGGAGGAACCATAGAGATTTCATCAATTATTAAAACTTTTAACTTAGAAAATCTACTCTTTAGATAACTTTTCTCTAAAAGAGACTCTACATAAGCATTATCTACCACTGTATTTCGAATACCCAAAGCAAAAAAAGAATGAATAGTCTGCCCCTTCAGATGAGACGCAGCAATGCCAGTTGGAGCAACAATAGTGGGGTAGACACATCTCTCCTTTAAGTACTGAATATATTGGTTAAGTAGATAGGTTTTACCAGTACCTGCTGAACCTGTTATAAAGAGGTTCTTACCAGTTTTTAATATGTTTAGTGCTGTTATCTGTTTCATAAAAGTATTTTAACATAAAAAATAACTTTCAAGAGAAATATTGGCTATTAATGTCTATCATCGCTTCTCATGCCTACATGTGCTGAGTTCACACTAGCTAAATAGGTCTCATTTTTTCTCATAAGCTGTATAAGTTCTGAATCTAAAGCAAACACTTCCAAATAAAATAGCTCAACAGATGGATTAATGGCTAATGCTCTGTTTAACTCATGTTCATTTTTTTCACAAAGCTCCTTTAAAATCTCTTTAGGAGTTGTTGGATTAGACGCTATATTAAAAATAACCTCTTTATTGTTTAGCTCATAAAATTCTTTTAAACTCTCTTCTGATAGATTAGGGTTAGAGCTTAACGGTACTATAAACTCATAACCATACCTTTTATATAGCTTTTCCAATAAATCACTTTTTACTTCTCTATTGAAAGCTAGTTTATAATCTAGTGATTTATTAATAAAAAGCAAATCCTCTAATACCTCTTCTATAGAGTGGTTTTCACCTAAATGAGCTAAGACCTCTTCAGTTAAATTAGCTTTTAAAATAGCTTCTAATCTATCTTTTGTTATTATCTGAAATGTCAATAGCGATTTAACTACACTCTCATTATCAACTAAAAGCTTTTTAAATATTTTGTTATCAAGTGAATCATTTTGAGTCAACATCAACTTAGTATCTTCATTGGCAGTGGCTAAAATATATTCTTGCTCTTTGAGTGTAATAGCACTATTTGAAGCTAAAAAAGTATTGATTCGTTCATTATTAAAACTAAGTAGATAACGAATATCTTCAGCAGAGATATGTTCATTAAGTGCTAAAATCTCTCGTAAATTTTTAGGACGAATATCCTCTTTTCTGCTCTTTTTTATCTCATGGTTAGGCATGGAAAGCATAGCATTAATAATCTCGGGAGTATTAGCATCTCTAGCAATGTTAGACAGTGTAATAGGTGAATAGACCATAGCAGGGTCACGAAATCCATTAGGATTATAAAAACGTTTTACAAATGTAATAGTTACATCTCTGTTATCATTATTATCATAAACACCATCACCTCCCCAATCATACATCTTAAAGAGTTTCAAGTAGACCTCATCAGAAAAAGACTCATTTTTAAGTTGACGCTTTAGTCTCTCTTGGTCATTTGAGAGTTTAAGTGACATCATAAGAGTATTGGGTTTAATGTGCTTGGTATAGTAGACTTCAAACTCTTCTAAACGAGCCTCTGGAACTTTAGCATTATAAAGAACATAAGATATATCATCTTCTAATGGTGTCATTATAGTACTAAGTACTGTTAATACAACCTCTTGTCCTGTATATTTGTTAGCATATTTCATGCCTTGAGATTCTAAAAAATTGGTTAGTTCTTCTTCTGTAAAATTAGCTATACGTCCCAAAAAGAGAACTGTTCTACCTTGATTATTGGCTATTATATCTTCTATATTCATAAAGTGATAATAGCATAAAAAGAGTAAATTACGGATATTTAAAACCTAAAAGATGTTACAATCTCTACACAATAACATAAGGCAACAAAAAAAATGAAAAGAAGAAATTTTATAGGTTCTAGTGTACTTGGCGTTGGGGCTTTAGCTCTTTGTGGTTGTTATAAAGAAGAGAATAAAGATAGAAACAAAGTAACAGTTCAAAAAAAAGTCACGCTTAAACTTGCAACCTCATGGCCTGCACACTTTCCTATTATGGGAACGGGTGTTGACAACTTTGCAAATAAATGTTTTGAACTAAGTGGTGGAACATTGGAGATTAAAGTCTACCCTAAAAATATTTTAGTTCCTGCTATGCAAGTATTTGATGCCACATCTGCTTCTCAAATAGATGCTTTTCACTCAGGAGTATACTACTGGAAAGGAAAAAACTCTGCCTTTTCCATCTTTGGTGGTATGCCTCTAGGATTAACAAGTGAAGAGATGCTTACTTGGTTAAAGTTTGGTGGAGGTATGGAGCTATGGCGTGAACTATATGCAAAATTTAACCTATATCCTTTAGTAGGAGGGAGTACGGGTCCACAGATGGGTGGTTGGTTTAAAAAACCTATTAACTCTCTTTCCGATTTAAAAGGGTTAAAGATGCGTATTCCTGGTCTTGGAGGAGAGGTTTTAAAACGATTAGGGGTTAACCCTATTTTACTTCCAGCAGGTGAGATTTACACCTCACTTGAGAGAGGAACAATTGATGCTACCGAGTGGGTAGGACCAGCACTAGATAGAATGATGGGATTTGACAAAGCAGCAGACTACTACTATACAGGATGGCACGAACCAGGTTCAATCTTAGAAATTACCTTTAACAAAGAACGCTGGGATAAACTAAGCCCTCAACATCAAGCCATTATTACAACAGTATCTGAAGAGATGACAGGAACTATGGTCGAAGAGTTTCGTTATAAGAATGCTAAAGCTTTAGCTGAACTTCCAAAGCATATAAAAATTAAAAATTTTCCAAAAGAGGTTATGGATTCAGCTAAAGTTGCATTAAAAGAGGTACTAAAGGATGAATCTCAAAAAAATCCTGACTTTAAGAGAGTCTTAAAAAGCTATAATAGGTTCAGTAAACTAAATAAAAAATGGGATGATATTAGCACTAAAAACTTCTTAAATATCAGAAATTAATGTTAAAATAAATTATGGATTTATTTTATAAAAATGGTGGGAGGTCTTTTATGAAAAAAACAATTTTATTTTTACTATTTTCTAGTCTAATATATGCAGAAACTCCATTTGAAAGTGGAAACAAAAATTTTGGTCTTACAGTAGGAACAGATAATAGCTTTGGAAATACCTATACTGTAGTAGGTGCAAATGTAAACTACTATGTCATAGACAACCTCTCTATTGGAGCTTCTTACAACGCTTTTATAGGTGATTCACCAAATATCAATGAAGTAACAGTTCCTGTTACCTACCATATTCCTATCGAAGGAGTAAGCTATCGCCCATATATAGGTGCTTTTTATAACCAAACATTTATTGATGCCCCTTTAAATGACTATAATATTTTTGGTGGAAAAATAGGTGTTAGTTTACAAACCTCTATTAATTCATTTATGTCTCTTGGTTGGGTTCAAGAGTTCTCAACCTCTGATAAAAATCAGAAGAAAAAGGGCTATCCTCAGATTTCGGCTGGGTTCTCATTTTAGAGGTTAAGTACCTGAGCATAGTAAATGTCAGGTACTTATCTACCATGGTTTTGTCTCTCGAATATAACCTTCATTTATTAAATCATAAGCTTTAGAACTCATAACCCTTTTACTCTTTGAGTTCTCTTGCTTTTTAACTACTTTAACCACAGCATTTTTACTCTTTGACCCTGCTCCACCTGCTCCTGAATTTGATTCAGACTTACTTGAAGAACCTTTTTTCTTCTCCTCTGTTTTAGAATCTTTTGCATTACTATTTTGACTATGCTTTGCCCCTGAAGCATTATAGGCAGAGAGCTTAAAGCCATTTTTATTTTTCTGTTTTAGAACAAATGCTAAGTTATGCAAAGCATCTTCATCTTTACCTAATTGCAAAGCTTGAACATAATATGATTTAGCTTTGTCCCAATAAGCAAGTTTGGCTTCACAATTTCCAAGTTCATATAAAAGTTGCTGTTTTAACTTTGGCTTTTTACTTCTCATTCCCTCTAATACAGCTTTTGCCTCTTTATACTTTTTCATTTTGTAGTAGATATGTGCTAAAAGTAATTCAGAAGCAAAGGTTCTATTTTTCATGCTCATTACATTTTTAAAACTATCTTTATATACTTGATTTCTATAGTCGCTATAAGCTTGTGAGAGATAGTAGCCATCTAAAGCTACGCTCTATGCGTAATCTATCAACATGTCCACCCCATGTCTGTTTGGTAAAGATCTCATCGGCTTGTACGTCAATGCCTATAAGTACTAGAAGAGGTAGTAACTTTTTAGAAAAACGTGTAGCAGAGAGAAAAAATAGTAAAATTGCTAACAGTAAAGGCACAAATGCCAACTCAAAATAACTTCGACTCTCTTTTGTTATATTCTCTCCTCCTTTTTCTTGTTCTAACCATTGATTTATGCTTTTAACGGTAGAGTCAACACTGGAAAAATTAAGAAAAATTCCACCATTTTGAGTAAGCTTTTTTAATGAACTATTAAGCTTTGAGACAACAATATTTCCTGCTCTATCTTGTACTAATGTTCCATCTTTTTTTTCTATAGCCGAACCCTCTTTTGTTGCCATTGCTACAACCATAACTTTAATATTTTCATTCTCTAATAGCTCTACTAAGTCATCACTTAATGGTTCATCACCACCATCACTAAATAGAACTACTTTTTTCTCCTTATCAGTAAACTTAGCTATTTTTTTAAAGAGCTTGTTTAGGTCTGTTCCTTTGGTTAAGATATAGTTACTATTTAAGTTCTCTAGTGCTAAAGATACCAACTTATGGTCAGTAGTTGGAGGAGAGAGAAGCAGAGGGTTAATAGTAAATCCAACTAGAGCAATTTGGTCAGTTTGATTCTGCTTTAGAAACTCTTTTATACTCTCTTGACTAGCCTCTCTACGACTAGGTTTAATGTCTTTTGCACTCATAGAGCGTGAGAGGTCAAGAGCAAATATGAGTGACTCTGCTTCTACTTTTTGAGAAGATTTACTCTCCCAAAGTGCTGGTCTTACCATAGCAATAATTAAGAGTAGTAAAACTAGCCAACGTAGATATTGAGAGAGATTTTGTTTTTTACCTTTTATAACATAAACTATCAAGGGAACAAGTAACCACAAAACAGCACCATTTATAAAGCTCATTATCTCTCCTCATATCGTAAAATCAATAAAAGCAATAACACTATTGCTAAAGCCAAAGGGTAAAGAAAAAGAGATATTTGATTTAGATATTCCTCTGAACGAATAGGGCTAGGTTCTAGTTTAGAAATCTCCCCATAGACTTTTTTTAACTCATCACTATTTTGACAAAAAAAGCTTTTTGCTTTGGAATCTTTAGAAATACTTTTTAAAAGAGGAACATCATAATCACCCTTTTCCCATATGCCAATAGTATATATTTTAATACCATGCTCTTGTGCCATAGCTACTGCTTGTCGAGGAGAGTATTTTCCTGCATTATGTATTCCATCGGTTAAAAGAATCAATACTTTTGATTTGGCATCTCCTACTTTAAGAGCATTTACTCCCTCTACTAAAGCATCACCAATGGCTGTTGAAGTTCCTGCAATACCAACACTACTCATTAAATCAAACATCTCTAAAAGTGCTTTTAAATCATAGGTAAGAGGTGATGCTGTAAACGCAAATGTTCCAAAGACCACTAAACCTACATTGTCATCGTGTCGATTTTTTATAAACTCTTTTGCTAAGTTTACAGAGGTATCATATTTACTTAGTGAAGGGTTATCTTTATTAAAGCCACGCTCTGCCATAGAACCACTAGTATCTAAAACCAATACCAAGTCTCGCCCCTTTTTATGGCTACTACTCTTAGAGCTATAGTAAAAAGGAGAAGCAAGAGCAATTACCATTAGTGTATATATAGCCATAATCCATAAAAGTAGATTATCCCAAGTAAAACTCTGTTTAGGTAACCACTCTTCTTTTGGAAAGTATAGAATTTGAACCTTTTTTCTACACAAAACAAAACATGGCAAAAATAATAGTAATAAAAGAGCATAAGGGTACAAAAAGCTAAAGTGCATTATTCAAACTTGTTTTTTTCATAAGTTATTATAGCAAAAATATGTCTTAAAAGAAGAAAAGCTTTTACCGTTGCCTATAGAGCATGGGGAAAAATAATATGAGGTAAAAGCCATGAAAGATTGGAAAATAGGAAGAAAACCATCTCTTTCATGGTGTAGTATATAGAGTAAAAGTGTCTGAATCGTGGAAGATTTAAAATAAATAAAAAGTTTACAAACCCCTATATATAGGGATTATTAAGTTCTAACTTTAAGAAACATGCTATCCTATTAAGTGTTTATTTTAATGTTTTTTTATATTTGATTTAAGACAAGGCAACTTCTCTTTAGAATCAAGCATAGCTCTTGCCAACTCATTTTGCTTAACTTGAGGAAGAATTTTTCCAACAACGCAAATATTGTTTGGTGTAATTTTACTAACCATTAAGTAAGAGGTAATTTTATCTAAATTTTCTGGGTCTTCATTAACCTCTAAACGAACAATAATACCTTTAATGTTTTTAGATTTTCCTCTCTCATATCGCCACTCTATTATATTTCCTAAAGTAGAGAAACCTATACCTACTGTAGACTGAAAATTTAAAATATACTCTCTATTTTTACGTGTCAATATAATACTTTGGTGAATATCTCCCTCAACTACTCTTACCCCTATATCTCCAAAAGACTCGCACTCCTGTATGCTTCCAATATCATCACTATCAAGTGTGATACAATCTTTTTCATCAATAGAAGTAAAAGAGCTAATATATTTTTCATGGTTTGGTTCTTCTGCATGGCTAAGAAAAGAAAAAAGGAGTAAGGTAATAAATGTAGTTACAAATGTGATTTTTTTATTCATAATCTATCCTTTAACGAATTATAGAGCTTTAGCCTTAAAAAAAAATGATATAACTTTTATTTTTCTATGATAGAATTGAATTTAGATAACTTAATATTTATAGGAACTACTTCCATGCTTAAACCTTTGATTTTTATACTTATATTGGTAACTCTACTAGCAATAGGGATTAATTTGGGTCTATTTGATGAGACTATAGAAAAGACAAATATTAAGAGTAGTTTACCTACAAAAGCAACCTCAACTATAGAAGACGATAAAAAGGTAAAGACTTTTCTAAAAAGTATTGAGATTAAAAATAGACAAAATAATCAAGATAATAACCTAAGTAATGAGTTAATGGAGTTATTAAGAACTGCCTATATACATTTTCAAAAGTCTGAAGATAGTGAAGCATTTAAAATTTATAATAAGATAATTAAAAAAACACAAAATAGCAGTGACCCCCAAATTTTAAAAATTTTTGCTGAGGCACTTTTTAGAAAGGCAACCTTAAACAATATATACCCTAACAATGACACTGAATCTGCAATAGAAAACTATAATAGAGTCATAAATAAGTTTAAAAATAGTAATAATGTTGAACTATTAAAACTATATATAGAAGCTAGACTAAAACAGAGTAGACTACAATCACGAGATGAGCTTCTTAGTACATATAGAGAACTTATTAAAAAATTTAAAGATGATAAAGAGCAACGTTTTGATAAAGAGGTTGAAGAGCTACGATTTGCTCAAAGTTTTGCTCTTATGAATGGAGATAACCCAGAAGAGGCAATAGATGTTTTAGACAATATTATTTCAAAATATCAAGCACGTGGTGATAAAAAATTACCACCAATTGTAGGAGACTCTATTTTAAATAATATTGAACTATCTATTATTACAAATAATGATGAAGAGAAGTATGTTGATTTAGCCAATACATATCTATCAGAGAATAAAGATACAGCTCCTCTTCTTGATATGTTAAATATTATGAAAAATGCTCAAGATTTAGACCAACATGAAGCTATAGAAAAATGGATGAGTGAACATAAAGATTACCACTTCCCAGATTGGGACTTTGCAGAACTCTCTGAGTGGGCAGAGAAGATGGAAAATCCTGAAGGAAAACAGAGAATTAAAGAGTATTTAGATATTTTTTTAAAACAAAAGTATACTCGTCCTAAAGATAGTTCTATTGTTTATAGTCAAGAGAGTTCAAATTCAGAAGTAGACAATAGCAATTACTTAGATTCTGATACACAAAACTCTAAAGACGAGCCTAATGAACCAACAGATGACGACACTATAGATAATATTGACGAAGAGAGTCCTTATCTTTACGAACCTGACCCATATCTTAATGATATATATGGAACAGATAATATCTATCCTAATCCATATGAAGATATAGGCAATCAAGTCTATCCAAACCCTTATAAAAAAATACCTAATGACCCAAATGATGGAGTAAGTTATACCAATGAAGAGACTACTCCCTATTAACCTCTTCGTCTCCACCATATAAAACCTAAAATCAATAGAAGTAGAGGTAATAAAACTTGTACCCAAGCCGATATTTTAATAGTTTTATGCAATATCTCACTATGTTTCTCTTTGTCTATCTCGACCCCTGCCATATTGGCAATATGATTCATAGCCGAAATTGCTAAATCTCCCTTTGGAATGCTTTGGTGACACGCTAAACATGTTCCTTGTCTGTCAAGTTTAGCTCTCTGTTTAGCACTTAAAGGATTTGCTAATTTCCAATGGTTATCAACTGTTTGAACTTGTGTTCCATTCTCATCTACCATTACTGAGTAGTCATGTTTTAGATTTGGTATGGCAGGTATCTGTTCATCTACCTTTTTAGGTAAAACCTTACCATCTGCTGTCATTAAATCAACTATATCTGTTTTACTCTGGTCTGCAAAATATTTACCACCGTTAATTCCCATACCTAAAGCCTTTTTAGAGGTATGACAACTCTCACAAGTCCGTGACCTTTTAGAGATAGTATGAGGATTAACCTGTGCCATTGTAATGGCATTTTGCCCCTCAGCTCCTGCTCCTTCAACATTAGGAATCTTTACAATATGATTTTGAAGTTTTGCTTTTCCATCTTTGCCTATAACTGTTATGGTTACTTGACAACCTGGAATAGTAGGAGATACTCGCCCCTCTCCATTTACAGAGAGTGCTGGGTTTTCCCAACGCAAGTAACTTCTAGTCTCTGTTACTTTTCCATCTACTAAAAAATCTTTTAAATTTTTCTCTCCTGTCATACCATGAGCATCATGATACTTAGAAGCCGATAGATAATCGGGATTTTGTTTCCCTTTTGAGTAGTCTATTTTGACATGACACCCATAACATTGAGGAGCCCAAGTAGCATGACAAGTGTAACACTCTAGTTTGTTTGTATGAGCCTCTATTTTGTCCATAGCTACCAATGCTTTTTTAGATAGTTTCTCTTGCTCTTTTAGGAGTTTAAGAGGTTTTAGCTCAATATCTTTTCCTGAAGCTAAGTGCATAATAACCTTGTTGCCATGTCTAACAGCTTTTGTAAGTGGATTACCACGAGCAGAGAGCAAGAAACCATCTCCCTTATCTTTTGGAATAGCTCCTTTTTTAAGGTAATCTGCTAAGGTCATAGTTGTACCTCTTGGTTTACCCTCTTTTGGTTTTAGTGCAAACTCATCAGAGTAACCCAAAGGTAACTCCCAAGGGTACTTTTTGGTAGTTCCATGACAATCTTGACACTCAATCTCTACAGCTCCTAAGTTTGCTCCTGTCATAAAACCGTCACCGTGCATATCGTTAGAGGTGTGACAATCTTGACACAACATTCCTTTTGAGTAGTGAATATCTTCTGTTAGGTGCAAATAACGCTTAGTGTGTAGTTTTGGTTGTCCATTGCCCTCACTATCAAATGTACTTTGATACTCTGTCTCCATTAGACCTTGATAGCTTACTCCAATTCGTTTTCCTCTATTGTGACAAGTGGTACATGTCTCTACAGGAATACCTGAATAGTTTACGCCATGAATATTTACTTTTGCTTTCCTAGAGGATTGTATTTGGTGGCTTAGGAGGTGACCTCTTTGGTTATGAGGAATAGATTTGTCTCCTCCTTCATAAAA
>JALUKJ010000166.1 GCA_027056615.1 Campylobacteraceae bacterium
TTCAAAAACTCTTTATAGACCATATCAATATCTACTACGATGATACTAATCTTATTATTCAAAATGAAAACTACTACTTCTTTACACGTCTCATAAATGGAAATTACCCTAATTATGAACGTATTATTCCTAATCAAAGCAGAATTAACATTACACTGCCTAAAAAGGAGATGTTAGAAGCAATAAAAATGATTACAACTATTTCACAAGAGATTAAAATAATTTTTAATTCAGATAAATTAATTTTTAACTCTCTTACAGGTGATAATGTTGAAGCAAAAACAGAACTACTATTACCTACTGGACTTAACGAGAAGTTTGAACTTAATGTCAACAGTAGATATCTTTTAGATTTCATTGCACAAGTAGATAATGCTACTTTTAAAATTGAACTAAATGAATCAACCTTACCTTTTGTCTTAAAAGACAAAGAGTTTATTACAGTTATTATGCCAATAATTACATAATCAAGGAAAATTATTAATGTCAACCAAATATATTTTTGTAACTGGGGGAGTTCTAAGCTCTCTTGGTAAAGGAATTACAGCTGCGAGTATTGGTACTCTTTTAAAACATTCAGGATTTAGAGTAGGTGTCTTAAAACTTGACCCCTATATCAACGTTGACCCTGGGACTATGTCTCCTCTTGAACATGGAGAGGTATTTGTAACTAAAGATGGTGCAGAAACAGATTTAGACTTAGGACACTATGAGAGATTTTTAGATACAGCACTAACTCAAAATAACAACTTTACTACAGGTCGAATATATAAAGCTGTTATTGAAAATGAGCGTTTAGGAAAATATCTCGGAAAAACCATTCAAATTGTTCCTCATATTACAAATGAAATAAAAGAGCGAATTATAAAAGCTGGAGAGCCTAAAGATATTTTAATTGTTGAACTGGGTGGAACTACTGGAGATATGGAGGGAATGCCCTTTCTTGAAACAATTCGTCAGATGAAACATGAATTAGGTCGAGAATATGTAATGAATATTCATGTTACTCTTTTGCCTTATATTCGTACAGCTGGAGAGATTAAGACTAAACCAACTCAACACTCTGTTCAAGAGTTAAGACGTATTGGAATTACACCTCAAATGCTAATTTTACGAAGTGAAACACGTATTCCTAATGAAATTCGCCGTAAAGTTGCCTACTCTTGTGATGTAGATGAAAAATCAGTTATTGAAGCGATAGATGCTTCTACTATTTATGAAGTTCCTTTAAACTTTTTAGCACAAGATATTTTAGAACCTATTGCTAAAGAGTTAAACTTAGGCGAATTAAGACCAGATATGAATCTTTGGAGTGATTTAGTCTCTAAAATTATTCAACCAACAAATAAAACAACCATAGCTTTTGTAGGTAAATATTTAGATTTAAAAGAGTCTTATAAATCATTAACCGAAGCACTTATTCATGCTGGTGCTAATCTTGATGCTAATGTTGAGATAAAATGGGTTGACTCTGAAAAGATAGAAAATAATAGTGCAAAAAAATATCTTATCGACTGTGATGGAATATTAGTTGCAGGTGGATTTGGTGAACGTGGTATTGAAGGTAAAATTCAAGCAATTCAATATGCACGTGAAAAAAAGATACCATTTTTAGGTATTTGTCTTGGAATGCAACTTGCAATGGTTGAATTTGCTCGTAATATTCTTGGATTAAAAGACGCAACTTCTATTGAGTTTAATACTCAAACTCCTAATCCACTTATTTTCTTAATTGATGAGTTTATTGACTCTTCAGGTTCAAGACAAATTCGAACCTCTACTTCACCAATGGGTGGGACAATGCGTCTAGGTGAGTATGAGTGTAATACTAAAGAGGGGTCAAATCTACGAGAAGCGTATGGTGCTTCAACTATCTTTGAGCGACATCGCCACAGATACGAAGCCAATCCAAAGTATCGTGAAGAGTTAGAAAAAAATGGAATGGTTATTACAGGTGAATCAGCAGGTTTAATTGAAGCTGTAGAGATTGCTGACCATCCTTGGTTTTTAGGAGTTCAATTTCATCCTGAATTTACATCAAGATTACAAAATCCAAATCCAACTATTTTGGCATTTGTAAAAAATGCATTAAAAAAATAAAATGACCGTAGGTATGACATACTCACCTACGGAAACAAAGAACAAAATATGCCCTATCCAAAAATAATCCCAACACAAATAAATCAAAAACTCCAAAGACGTTTTAGCAAAGATGGTCACCTCTCTTTAAGCGATTTACCCAAACCCTCAGCTTTTAAAGATATGGACAGAGCAACAGCTCGTATTATAAAAGCTATTCAAATAGGTGAAAAAATAATGCTTATAGGTGACTATGATGTAGATGGAGTAGTATCTACTACACTTATTAATATGTTTTTTAAAGAGATTGGTGTTAAATTGGAATGGATTATCCCTAACCGTTTTAATGATGGCTATGGACTCTCTCCTAAGCTTATTCCAAGAATAGAGGGTTATGACTTGGTTTTTACTGTAGACAATGGTATTTCAGCTTTAGAAGCGTCTAAACAGTGTAAAGAGCTTGGGATTGATTTAATTATCACTGACCACCATATTGTTCCTGCTAATATTCCTGATGCTTATGCTATTGTTGACCAAAAACAAGAAGAGTGTTCTTTTCCTTACGCAGAAGTATGTGGTGCACAAATAGCATGGTACCTCATAGCGTCACTTAATAGGGCTTTAAAGGCAAAAATAGACCTTAAAGCATACCTTGGGTTGGTTAGCATTGCAATCATCGCAGATATGATGCCTCTGCAACATATTAATCGTGCTATGGTTAAAGCAGGTCTACAAGTTTTAAATCGTTCAAAGCTTCCTGCTATTAAAGCATTTATGCAACGTTTAGATAAAGTCTCACTAAATGCAGAAGATATTGGTTTTCAAATTGCACCTATACTTAATTCAGCAGGACGCATGGATGATGCTAAATGGGCTGTAGAGTTTCTTTTAAGTTCTAATATCTATGATGCAAAAGTTCGTTTAGAACGTTTAGTAGAATTTAATGAAAATCGAAAGGCTATGGAGCAAAAAATCACCGATGAAGCAACAAAGCAAGTAGATATAGACGATGATATATTAGTCATTGCAGGAGAAGATTGGCATGAAGGAGTTGTAGGTATTGTTGCTGCACGAATTGGACGACGTTTTGAGAAACCATGTATTGTATTAACAAGAGGTCATAATGGTGAATTTAAAGGAAGTGGACGTAGTTTTCATGTATGTAATCTTTTTAAAGTAACAAGCCTATGTCGTCCACTTCTAAAAAAATTTGGAGGGCATGAATCAGCCATTGGTCTTAGTTTAGAAGCTAAAAATTTAAAGCAGTTTACAGAAGAATTACAACAACACTATAAAGCCCAAAACTATTCAAAACAACTTATTGACCCTGATATTTTAGGTGAACTAAGTTTTGAACATATTAACTTTAATCTTGTCAATCTACTTAAAAGTTTTGAGCCTTACGGTCAAGGAAATTCTCGTCCAAAATTCATAAGTACTAATGTCATAATAGAAGATGTTAATAATATTGGAAGAGAGAAAGAACATCGACGTTTCACTTTTTCACAAAATGGAATAACACAACAAGCAGTACTATTTAAGACCAAAGAAATTTTTCACATAGGACAAGTAGTTTCAGTAATTTATGGAATTAATGAAAACCACTTTAATAATCGTATTACCTTACAGTTGATGGTGGAGAAAGTTTTATAGTTAATAGATTCATAAAATTAAATAGATAATTCCTAATTTTATAT
>JALUKJ010000167.1 GCA_027056615.1 Campylobacteraceae bacterium
TGTCACCGATAAAACTCATTAATTTAGCTTTTTTCTTGTTGTAGTATTGGTTAATGGACTTTATAATCTTGCCGTTTACAATAAAAGGTTTTTTACCTATATTGTTGAATGAAGTTACAAGATTATTCAGTCCTAAATCTATACTAAGCCAAGTGTCATTTACTACATCAACTTGTTTTTTTTCTTTTTTATAAACTATCTCCACGATAGTGCAGGTCGCTTGTGGAATTATTCTTACCTGCACTAAGCTAGAGACTTTAGTTTTTATAGGTTCAATGTTCGCCTTTTTAGGAAAATGAACAAAACCATCTTTATCAATCTCCTTTTTCAGTCTGTTTGCTAATTTTCTTTTAGAATACATTTTCATTGAGAACCCATGAATTATCTGCATTAAATCTTCAAATAACTCCTCTTCATCACTTTTTTTACTTTTATTTATTATATGAATCCTAGTGTTATGTTTAGAAAACAATTTAACTACCAATTCATAACTTAGTCTTGCCAATCGGTCTTTATAGCTGATATAGACAGTATCTATTTTATTGTCTTGAATATCCTCTAATAGAGATAAAAAACCCTTACGGTCAAGGTTCATACCACTTCCTATATCACTATATACCTTATCAACTTGTATCCCATTTCTATTCATGTACTCTGCAATAATCTCTTCTTGATTTGCTAAATCTACCTTTTGTTTATACGTGCTAACCCTTGCATAGATTACTGACTCTCTTTTTTTATCAATCCCTAAAAGACGGTAGACATCCTCCTCATCATAGTTATACGTTTTGTTTGGTAGCAAAGTTGCTTTAATTCTACCCTCTTTAACATAACGACTTAAAGTTGCTCTATGGATTCCTGTTAATTCTAATACTTGTTTTGCTTTCATATTGAAGTATATACTATTAATACTTAGTAATGGTTTGTATTGTTTATTTGTCTATATATTTTTCTTAAAGATAGTTATTTTTGAATTCAACATATCTACTAGCAGAAGCATACAACTCTGCAACCTCTTCATCTGTAAGTTGGCGTACTACTTTTGCAGGACTACCTATAATAAGGCTTCTTGGTGGAAAAACTTTATTTTTAGTAACCAGTGAACCAGCTCCTACAATTGACTCTTTCCCAATTACAGCTCCATCTAAAATAGTTGCACTCATTCCAATAAGACAAGCATCCTCTATAGTACAACCATGAAGCATTACTCTATGACCTACAGTAACATCATTTCCAATAATAGTTGGGTTTCCATCGCTCATATCCTCTTTTTTATGGTGTGTTACATGTACCATAGATAGGTCTTGAATATTTGAACGGTCTCCAATTTTAATGTAGTGAACATCTCCACGAACCACACATCCAAACCATACAGCAGAGTCCTCTCCCATCTCTGTTCTACCAATAACTGTTGCACCATCGGCTATCCATGCTCCTTTTTTAAGTGTTGGAGTCCACTCTTTGTATTTAATTGTCATTCTTAATCCTTTAAAACTTTTTTAGCGAGTTGAGTCACATATTCAGGTGTCTCTTTTTGGCTTTTGTCATGAATTTTAGTAATGTACTCTTCTAAAATTTCATGATTATTGATAGGGTTGTTGTCATTTTGTTTAATCTGCTTATACTCTCCAGAACTTTTAAGTTTCCATCGAAGCTGATTATCCTGAAGTTGCAAAGAGAGGATTTGCTTAAGTTTCTGTGCTAATTTAGGCTCCTTAATTGGGGTTAAAATCTCAATACGACGAATAAGATTTCTTGGCATTAGGTCAGCAGAAGATATATAACACTCATTTTCATCATGTTTAAAGCAGTAGATTCTTGGGTGTTCAAGATATTTCCCTATAATAGAATAAACTGATATATTTTCACTCACATCTTTAACCCCTGGTTTTAAAGCACATATTCCACGAATAATAAGTTGAATTTTACATCCTGCCATAGATGCTCTATATAGTGCTTGAATAATGTCTGGGTCAACTAATGAGTTTGCTTTTAAGATAATTTGACCCACATCTCTATAGGAAGCTTCATGTTCTATCATCTCAATAAGTTTTGGTTTAATATGTTTTGGTGAGAGTGTTAAGGTTTTGAGTTTACTGTAGTCTGAAAAGCCTGTTAAAAAGTGAAAAAACTTGGTTACATCGGTGTTAAACTCTGCTTTAGTTGTAAAGTAGCTTACATCGGTATATATACGAGCTGTGGCAGGGTTATAGTTTCCTGTTCCTAGATGAACATAAGCTTGGAGTCTTTTATCTTTTCGTTTGGTTACTTGTGCTACTTTGGCATGAACTTTTAGCCCTTTAATTCCATATATAACATGAGCCCCTGACTCTTCAAGCTTTTTTGCCCACTGTAGGTTATTCTCTTCATCAAATCGAGCCTTTAATTCAACTAAAACAGTAACTTGTTTACCAGCTTTTGAAGCTTTAATAAGGGCTTTAACAATAGGAGAGTTTTTCCCAACACGATAGAGAGTCATTCTCATAGATAGAGTATCTGGGTCTTTTGCTGCATCTTGAATAAAACGTACAACAGGGTCAAAACTCTCATAAGGGTGGTAGAGTAAAATATCTTGTTTTTCTATAGCTCTAAAGAGGTTCTTGTTTTCTGATAGAGGTGGTAAAATCTTTGGGCTATAGGTTGGTAAAGTTAAATGAGAGAGTGAAGTCTCACCTACAATACTCCAAAGTGTTCCAAGATTTAGAGGAATATTATAGTAGTATATATCAAGTGGGTCAAGCTCTAGGTGAGTAGTAAGAAAATCAACTAAATCTTCATCGACTCCCTCCATAAGCTCCAAACGAATAAGCATTCCACGATTTCGTGTGCGTAGACCCTCTTCCATAATCTCTATAAAATCATCAGCCTCCTCCTCTTCTATCTCTAAGTCTGCATTTCGTGTAACTCTAAATGGGGTAGATGCTAGTTTTTTCATACCTGAAAAGAGTTCACATGAAAAATGGTCAACTACATCTTCAATAGGTATGTAGTTATGGTCAACTTTTAAAAATCTAGGTAAAATTCTAGGAATACGTATTAGTCCATGTTTAATGTTTCCCTCAGAGTCTTCAAGTTTTAGTGCTAAAGCAAAACTAAGGTTATTGAGGTGAGGAAAAGGGTGTGTTGAATCAATAGCAATAGGCATAATAACAGGAAAGAGTTGTTCAAAAAATTCATTTTCAATTACAGCTTGTTGTTTGGCATTTAGTTCAGTAAAGCTTTTAATTGCAACTTTATGCTCCTTTAGGCTCTCCATAATATCTCTAAATGTAGCCTCTAAAACTTTTTGCTCTTTATGAATAGTTTTATGAATTGCTTTAAGTTGTTCAGCAGGTGTGAGCTTGTCAATAGCTGTCTCTTGAACACGAGCTTTAAAGAGTGCTTTAAGTCCTGCAACACGTATCATATAGAACTCATCTAGGTTAGTTCCATAGATAGCAATAAACTTAAGACGCTCTAAGGGTGGTAGTTCTCTATTTTTTGCTTGTGCAAGTACACGTGAATTAAACTTTAACCAAGAGAGTTCTCGGTTAAAGTAGAGGTCAGGAGAAGTTAGGTCTATGCTCATTGATTTCCTTATGGTTTTTTTATTGCTATTATAGCATAATGAACTGTAGGGTATTTTCCCAAGACGGTAGGAGCGAGAAAAAATATATTTTTACAATTTTTTAATTTTTGCAATTTGGTCACGTAACCTTGCAGCCTCTTCAAACTCCAAATTTTTAGCAGCTACCAACATCTTAGCCTTTAACTCTTTAACTATCTTTTGAC
>JALUKJ010000168.1 GCA_027056615.1 Campylobacteraceae bacterium
ACTCTATGGTGGTTCAGTCAAAGGTGCAAATATTAAAGAGATAGCCGAAATTGAAAATGTAGATGGTGTTTTGGTGGGTGGTGCTTCACTTAAAACTGAGACTTTTTTAGAGTTGGTTTTACATTAAGATATAGAAGTGTTGTCATTTGACAACACCTTAAAATTTATTCTATTTAATCTCTTCTTGGGCAGATGAAACAGAGATAGCAACTCCTTTATCTGTAGTCTCTACTGCTTTATTGTTAATCTTATTAGAGATAGTTCCAACATTAACAGGAATAGCCAATACTCTTGAACCTTCCCCCTCTACTGAAATTGTAAAATTAAGATAGTGAATCCCATCTACCAAAGAAGAAGCTTCAAGATTAACAGGAAAACTTTTTTCTCCTTGAGTTAAATCAAATTGTAAATTTTGTTCTTTAACACCATCTAAATCATTATCTAATGGGCTAATATTGACTTTCATAATACCTTTACTAAGAGCTGTAGTAATTGTTACATTAACATCACTCTTCTCTCCAATATCCACATGTTGTGTCTTATAAGAAAGCTCAACTGCCAACCCTGGCTTAGATACTTGATTGACGGTTGTCCCTTCTAATACTTTATATACTTTTTTATCTTGCTCTTTGACTTTTGAGGTTAAAGCCATAGACGAAACACTCATGAGGAGTGTTGAAGCAACTATTATTTTTAATGTTTTCATTTTTTGATTCCTTAATTAATTTAATGTTATAGTAAAGGTTTGTCCTGCTACCAAATTATTATCGAAAATTTGCATTCGGTAATCACCTGCTGTAAGTGGAGCCGTACCTGTAATACTTGACCCAGTGTCAGTTGATGTAATGGCAATTTCTTTACTTCCTGCCTTATAGGCATAAAAATCCAAATCTGTAGATGAACCACTTTTTGCAGTAATTGTATAATTACCATTTAATGGAATTGTAAATTTAATAAAGTTATAGAAGCCTAATTTAGAACGTACTGCTCCAACAGTAGCTGTATAATTTGGAGAAATACTAACAGAACCACCAACAGATAACGTTGCATATAAAGGATTTGCATTTTCTACTCTATTTGTTCTTCCTGTACCATAAATATCTGTAATAGGTGCAATATTTTCATTTGAGGTAATAGAATCTATAGCATCTGCGTCTGCAGGGTGTTCATCTTTTAATCCTTTAATAAAACTAAATATACTTGTAAATGCTGGTGTATTTTTCTCTTTACCAATTAAAAGCTTATGAATAGGAGCAAAGCCTAAAGAGAGTCTGTCTCCTGCATCATCTTGACTATCATAGATATCATAGAGAATTCTCTGAATAGAACCTTCTGAAAACCAACCTTTATTACTACCTGTACCTGATTCAATATTCATACTCCAACCTGAAGATTGTTGACTGCCCATGGTATCATAATAGAGAGGGTCATCGCGAAAAATCGAGGACATACCATTACCAAATCCTTCTCCAAAGGCAAGACGAATATCTAACATATCTCCACCAGTATGAAAACCACCTTCACTATCTGAGCGTGAAAATTGTGCTTCATAGTAGTGTGACCATTCGTGTGCTACTACACCAACATCATACTCATCAGTATCTGAGTTCTCTTTTCCTAAGATATATAGTGCTGTACCATTATAATGTGAAGTAATAATTTGACCTAAACTTATATCTCCATCGGATGCAATATTATTTTTTGACCAAAAGATATCTAAAGGAGGGAAAACAGCATCACTTTGTGCAGAGATAATTTTATGCATAGCTTGATAAACCACATCTAAAATAGCAAAAGGAGCTGCTGTTCTTGTAGAGGTATAAGAAGAACCACCCCAACCTGAACTTGCATTTAAATTACGCGTTTGTGTTGTTCCTGTACCTACAGAGGTTAAACTTCCTTCCATCACATACAAAGCATTAGCCTTGGTGTTATCTTTTACTTCAAAATCCCAACTCGATTTTCCTGTAGTAACAGCCTGATACAATTTTGCAGAAACACGAATTTTAACTGTTTGAGATTTTGCCATACTCATACTATAAGCACCTGTACTATCACTTATTGCCGTTGCAACAGTTGAACCTCCTGAATCAACAGCTTTAACAACAGCACCTCTAATAGGCTTTTGTATAATACTACTATAATCTAAACTAGGTTGAGCCACACCTTTAAAAGGTACAAAATCATAAGTAACTTTACCTGAAAGTGCAACTTTATTAACTGAAGAAGATGATGGTGATGGTGATGGTGAGGTAGCATTAACCTCTTCCACTATAACATCTCCTCCACAAGCTGTAAAAACGAACATAACCATCAATAAAAAATAAAAATTTATTTTTAAACGCATAATAACACTCCTTTCCTGAATAACTATTCTCTTATAATAGAATAATTTTACTTTATATTACTGTAATATAATTAAATTAATTAAATTTTCTAAACTATAACATCATTTAGTTATTAATAGTGGAGCAGACTCCAAAAGTCTTTTAGTATACTCCTCTTTAGGAGCATTCATTACATTTTTAACAATCCCTTGCTCAACAATCTTTCCATCTCTCATAACAGCCACCTCATCAGCAATAGTCGAAATAATTGACAAATCATGAGTAATAAACAAGTAAGACAATCCTTGCTCATTTTGCAACTTCTTCAAAAGCTCTAACACTTGACTTCTAACTGTCACATCTAAAGCAGAAGTTGGCTCATCACAAATAATCAACTCAGGCTCAACAGCCAAAGCTCGTGCAATCCCTATTCTCTGTCTTTGTCCTCCAGAAAACTCATGAGGGTAACGATAAAAGTGTTCAAACTCTAACCCAACTTTAACCAATAAATCCTTAATAACCATATCTTGTACAGATTTATCTTTGACTCCAACTCTTAAACTCATCATTCCTTCACGGATAATCTCTCCTATTGTCATTCTAGGATTAAGTGCTGAATATGGGTCTTGAAAAACTATTTGTACTTTTCGTCTATAGGGCAACAGCTCCTTTTGAGATAACTTTGCTAAATCTACCTCGTTAAAAAAAATGCTTCCCTCTGTAATATTAATCAAGCGTAAAATAGCTGTACCAATCGTACTCTTCCCACTTCCTGATTCACCTACTAAAGCTAAAGTCTTACCTTTTGGAATAGCAAAAGAGACACCATCAACAGCCTTTGTATACCCTACTGTTCTTTTAAAGAACCCTTTTTTAATAGGAAAATAGACTTTTAAATCTTTTACTTCCAGCAGTGGTTTATCTAAAGAGGTAACCTCTTTAGTCTCACTACTGGGAATAGCATCTTTTAACAATCTCTTTGTATACTCATGTTGTGGATTTTTAAAAAAATCATCACGAGGAGCAATCTCCAAAATCTCCCCATACCTCATAACAGCAATGGTATCTGCCATTTGAGACACTACTCCCATATCGTGAGTAATAAATAAAATAGAGAGCTCACGTTTTCTCTGTATCTCTTTCAACAAAGCTAAAACTTGTGCTTGAATCGTCACATCTAATGCCGTTGTAGGTTCATCGGCAATTAATAGTTCAGGTTCACATGCCAAAGCCATTGCTATCATAACCCTCTGCTTCTGTCCACCTGAAAGTTGATGAGGATACCAACCATAACGCTCTTTACTATTAGGAAGTGCTACCTCTTCAAAAAGTGCTATCACCCTCTTTTTAATCTTATCTTCACTTAACTCTAAATGAAGCCTTAAGACCTCTGCTACCTGCTCCCCAATGGTCATTACAGGATTAAGTGCCGTCATAGGCTCTT
>JALUKJ010000169.1 GCA_027056615.1 Campylobacteraceae bacterium
GGAAAACTGTTCCAAAACCTATTTTGGATTTAATGGAACACTACAAAGAACAATTTGACACTTGTATTGACAATCAACAACAATCTAAACACTATGATGGAGATACATCATACATTGCTAAAGTAACAGCACCATGTACGGACATGTGTCCTGCAAGTGTTGATATTCCTGCCTATATTGAGGGTGTAAGAGATATGGTCTTTACCGACTCTTTGGCCGCAACTCGTCAAACTATGCCACTAGCACACACTTGTGGGCGTGTTTGTCCTCACCCTTGTGAAGATGCTTGTAGACGTATGAATCTTGATGAACCTATCTCTATTATGGAACTTAAAAGAATTGGTGCTGACTATGAGACTGACCATGAGATGCCTTGGTTACACCCTAAAGAGCCAAAACCACTTAGAAATGATGGTAAAAAAGTTGCCATTATTGGAGCTGGTCCTGCTGGTTTAACGGCTGCGTATTACTTGGCACTAGAGGGAATTGCTTGTCATATTTTTGAAGAGCTTCCTGTAAATGGTGGTGAAGTTGCTGTGGGTGTACCTGAGTACCGAATGCCTGTTGATAAGTATAACAAAGATATTGATTTAGTTCTTGATATGGAAGCTGTTTCAATTACTAATAACTGTCGTGTAGATGCCGAGAAACTCAAAGAGATTGAAGCTGAATATGATGCTGTTCTTCTTGGATTTGGTGCAAGACTCTCTAAGAAAGTTCGTGCTAAAAATGAGAATCCTAAAATGGGTGGTTATTGGGGTGCGATTGAGATGCTTGATAAGGTAAACTTATGGACGAAATATGGCATAGGTTCTCCTGCTTCAAATGAGCTAAAAGATAAAACTGTTGTCTGTGTTGGTGGTGGATTTACCTCTATGGACGTTGTACGTTGTTCTATTCGTGAGGGTGCTAAAAAAGTCATTATGCTCTATCGTCGAGATGAGAAGACTATTATTAGAAATACCACTTATGAAGAGTATCATGAAGCTGTTGAAGAGGGTGTTGAGTTTATATTCTACTCTTCGATTGAAGAGATTTTTGATGATGGTGAAAATATTACTAAATTAAAAGTAAATAAGTTTGAACTTGTTCCTGACCCTAATGGTGGACGGCCTCAACTTGTAAAGATTGAGGGAGCTGATTTTGAAATAGAGTGTGACTATCTTATTCCTGCTGTTTCTCAATCTTTAGATACACAAATTCTTCCTGAAGAGTGGAATATTGAGATGACAAGTTGGAACTCAATCCAGACTAATGGTAAAGATTATATGAGTTCTCGTGATGGTATTTTTGCAGCAGGTGACTGTGAGTATGGACCAATGACCATTGTTAATGCTGTTGGACAAGCTAGACGAGCAGCGTCTGTTATTAGTCGTTATATTTATGATGGTAAGTGTACGCTACTTGATGATGAGATTATGGAAGACCATTTATCTCGTCTGAAAGTCTATGATAAAAATGAAAAAATTACAGGTTGGATGCCAGGGATTCCTCGTCAAGAGAGTGAAAAACTAGGTGTCGATGAGCGTAAAGATAACCAAAGAGAGGTAAACCTTGGGTTTACTGGTGAAGAGGCGATAAGTGAAGCAGAGCGTTGTATGCGATGTTACTACATATCGATGGTGGCTGTATGATGAGCAAAGTTATTAATCTAACAATTGATGGAAAAGAGTGTTCTGGTAGTGCAGGTGATACCATTTTAGAGGTAGCTAGAAAAAATAACATATATATTCCAACTATGTGTTATCTTACTAAGACTTTACCTATTGCCTCATGCCGAATCTGTTCGGTAAAGGTTGAGGGTGTTGATGGCTTTATCTTATCGTGTCAAGAGAAAGCTGTTGATGGTGCTGTAATTCAAACCAATGATATGGAACTCTATAAAGAGCGTCAAAACATTATGAAACTCTACAACGTTAACCATCCACTAGAGTGTGGGGTGTGTGACCAGAGTGGGGAGTGTGATTTACAGAACAAAACCATGGAGTTTGGCTTAGATGGTCAAACTTTTACCACCCAAGAGCCTCCTCGTCCTGTTCAAAATTGGGGGCATGTCTCTTATGACCCTGCCTTATGTATTATGTGTGAGAAGTGTGTAAGAGTCTCAACAGAGATTACAGGTGATGAAGCACTCAAGGTAAAATTTGGGGGTTACTCATCGACCATTGAAAATGTGAAACAAGAGGCAGACTATGCAACCCTTGGTGAAGCAGCTGCTGTTTGTCCTGTTGGGGCATTGGTTGATACCAAGTTTAAGTACACTTCAAACGCTTGGGAGTTAAGTAAGATACCATCTGCTTGTCCTCACTGTGGTGTGGCTCATGATGTGATTTATGAGGTTAAAAATGGAAAAATCTATCGTACCTCTAATGAAGCAGAGTTTAGCACCATGTGTTCAGCTTCTCGTTATGGGTTTGACTTTGCCAATGATAATGTGACTAAAGATGAAGACTCTTTTAAATTGGCTGTTGAGAAGTTCAAAACAGCTAAAAGCATTGTTTTTGCTAAAGAGATTTCTAATGAAGAGGCGTTTATGTTTCAAATGCTTAAAGAGAAGATGGGGGTTAAACTTATCTCTCCTGAAGCGAGAGCTTATCAAAAATTTATGAAAGCTTATGGTTCAATCACAGGTAAATCTCTTAACACAGGGACACTAGAGCAACTCTCAAAATCAAGAGCTATTATGGTACTGGGAACACGAGTTAATGATGATGCTCCTTTGGTGAAGTTTCACATTAATATGGCGAGTAAGTGGCATAGAGCCAGAGTTACCTACCTACACCCAATGGAAGATGCGAATATTAGAAACATTATGACGCAATACATCGCTTATGAAGTAGGTAATGAAGAGGCTGTTACAGCTTCATTAGTATCTTACTTACTTAAAGAGGTTGAAACTGTTGATTTTGATGTAGATTTAGATGCTATCTCTAGTGAAGATTTAGAGTTGTTAAGAAAGTCTCACATTAAAAAAGTGGGCTTCTCTTTGGTGGTAGGTCGTGACCTTTATGCTCACCCAAAAGCTCAAAATATTGCTAAAATGATTGCATTGGTTGAGAAACATAGTGATATTAACGTAGTCGTTGTTCCACCTGCTGGAAATGCAATGGGTGTTTCACTTCTTTGTGATTTAGATGATGAGGTTGAGTCTCCATCAGTTGGTTACAACGCTAAGGGTGACTTTACACTCTCTGCATTTGGAGGAGGGGATTTAGATGTTCCTGCTCTTAACCAACAAGAGGGGACACTTACCTCAATGACAAAGCGTGTGGTGCCGATTAACGTGGTGGTTGAGTATGGTGGTTATGTGCTTAATGACATTATGAATGCTCTTGGGTTTAATGTAAAATATACCATCGACTACACCAAAGTGTTACCAAAGGAAAAGGGCTTTAACTCCGTCAATTTTGACGATTTACCTGATTATTTTGATGCACAAGGTGTTGAACATAGAGGGTATATGCTTGAAGAAGTAGCAGTCCAAGCCAATGGTGTTGTTGAAAAATTGAGCAGTGTTGAGAAATTAACTGGGGTAATAGTATACAATTGTGACCCACAAGAGCATTTTTCTCCATTGACAGCACAATCAGACAACTTAAGTAGTGAAGCACCTCTTGTAGCTTCGGAAGCGTTTGCTCAAACCCAAGGTTTAACAGAGGGTGATACAGTTTGTTACACCATCGACGACATTAACTTTGAGAGAGTGTTTAAGATTGATACATCTATGAAGGGTGCAGTAGCACTTAACCCCACCTTTGATATGGGCTTAAG
>JALUKJ010000170.1 GCA_027056615.1 Campylobacteraceae bacterium
AATAATCTTGTAACTTCATTCAACAATATAGGTAAAAAACCTTTTATTGTAAACGGCAAGATTATAAAGTCCATTAACCAATACTACAACAAGAAAAAAGCTAAATTAATGAGTTTTATCGGTGACAGAGGTATTTCTAATAAAATAAACAAACTGACCCATAAACGAAATATGAAAATTAATGATTATATGCATAAAACCAGCAGATACATTATTGATTATGCCATTGAACAGAAGCTTGAAAAAATAATAATTGGAGACAATGTAGATTGGAAACAATCAATAAATATTGGAAAGAAAAATAACCAAAAATTTGTTTCAATCCCCCATGCTAAGTTAATTCAGCAGATTCAATACAAAGCTGATGAAGTTGGAATTGAGGTTATTTTAACAGAAGAGAGTTATACCTCAAAAACTGACCACTTCGCATTAGAGCCATTAAAGAAACACGGTTGTGATAAAGTAGCTAGACCTACTTTAGGAAAACGTATTAAAAGAGGTCTGTTTAGGAGTTCCACAGGTAGAATACTAAATGCAGACACAAACGGTGCTATAGGAATTGCAAGAAAAGTAATTTGTGAAAGTTCAATATCTGAACTATTAGCGAATAGAGGTGTTGTGACTACACCATTTAGAGTTCAGTTATGAAATCTAATAAAGAATTAATTAATGCTAATAGTCTTAATGGATTTAGTGTCATTATTGAAGTCCCCAACAATACATGATGTAGGAGGACTTTTTATAAAAAATAAAAAAGAGTTAAAGCAAAAACATAAGAAATTTAATATTATTCCAATAATTGCCTCTCTCTTTAAGTATATTCCAATTTTAAATATTTTTGCTCCTCTATTTGCTCAAATTATGTTTTTACACTATATTTTGGGTAAAAATAGATAAAAAACAAACAATAAATCACAATTTTATGCTAGAATTTAATAAAAAAGGATTTTAGCAATGATAAAGATAAAACATTTTGTACTTATTCCTGCAATACTTCTTCTAATCAGTGGATGTATAAAGAGAGAACCAGCCGTAGTAACAACCAATAATAGTAATTCCAATACTATACCTATTGCACAAACCTATCCTATGCCAACACAACCTACACCTTATCCAACCCAACCAACTCCTGTAGTTATCAATACTCAACCTCAATATATTCCACAAAGATTACCTTATCTAAGAGGTGCTTATGCATCAAACTATAAATTAAAACAGATTATTAATAATCTAGCATCACAATATCATCTTGACAAATATGAACTCAATGCTATCTTCTCAACCGTTAATAGAGATAGCGTAGCTTTAGATAAATATGGAGTTTTTAAAACACGAAAACCAACCATATCAAAAGCCTCTCTACCAGGTTCATGGAGTAAATATAGAGCTCAATTTGTCAATCCAACACATATACAAAAAGGAGTAGCATTTTGGAGAGAAAATGCCAAATGGCTAAATATGGCTGCATATAAATATGGTGTTGACCCAGCTTATATTGTAGGTATTCTTGGAGTTGAGACAAACTTTGGTGGATTTACAGGAAAACACTCTGTACTTGATGCCTTAACAACATTAGCTTTAGAGTACAAAAAACGCTCAAAGTTTTTCACCTCAGAACTTGAAAACTACATTCTGCTTATTAAAGAGCAAAAAGTTCCCCCACAATCAATAAAAGGCTCTTATGCAGGAGCTTTTGGTTTAGCTCAGTTTATGCCAAGTTCTTTTAGAGAGTATGCTGTTGATTTAAATGGTGATGGACACACCAATCTTTTTGACCCTGCTGATGCTATTGGTAGTATTGCTAATTACTTTAGAAGTAAAGGTAAATGGAACCCACGTATTCCTGTAGCCATGATGACTTTCTATAATAAAAAAAGATTTTATGGAATACCAACAGGTTTTAAAACCTCTTATTCTCAACGCTACCTCTACAATTTAGGCATGAGACCAAGTTCAAACTTTTATGGATATAAAGGTCCAGTATCTTTAATTAAACTAAGTAAATATGATAGAGATGAACTCTGGTGGGGAACACCTAACTTTCGTGCCATTACACGTTATAACCCAAAAGATTATTATGCAATGGCTGTTCATCAGTTAGGACAAGCTATTAAAAAAGCTGTTTATGGACGATAATCGTTAATGTCAATGAAATAAGCTAAAATCTTGTAGGTTCGATTTCATCGAACGTGATATTAAAATTCAATTTCCATAAATATCATTTTCTTTTTGGTATTTGCTTTTAACGTTCGATGAAATCGAACCTACCGATTCCAAGTTTTAATTCCTTATTTCATTGGCATTGCGATAATCGTAGGATGCATTGGGGGAAACGCACCCTACACGTTCTCTAAAACTTTTTCCAATGTATATTTCAAATCTTCATCTAACTCTAAAGATTTTAACATCCATTTAATATAACCTGCATCACTTCGAGCAATATCTTCAATACGTTCACCTTTATACTTCCCAAATTTAAAACTTTGTAATACAACAGGAGTATGTGTTAACTCTTCTAACTTAACCATAGGATTCATATTAGGAAACTTCTCTTTTACTTTTTTAACCAATTCAGATAGAAAAAGTTTCATTACCAATACATCTCCAATGGCATCATGAGCTTTAATAGTAATATTATATTTTCTAGCCTCCTCTTGCTCTTTTTTATAAAGTCCAAGTGAATATCTAAAATATTGTAAACGATGATAATCAGATTCAGGAAAAAGATGTTTAGCACAACGCAGAGTATCTATGAGTTTCATATGATTGATAAACCCCTCTTTTTCAAGCATTCCAAGGTCAAATTTAATATTATGAGCAATAAGATAGTTATTTTCACGATTTAATTCAGCTAAATCATTCCAAAATTTTGTTGTAGTAAAAGGAGCTTTTCCCTCAATAACTTCAGGAGTAATATTATGAACCTCCATCGCCTCTACTTTAATAGGTAGGCTAGTTGAACAGAGTTCATCATAAACTTTTACATCACCTTTGGCTCCAACTACCATTGCACCTATTTGAATAATTCTATCTTCGTCTTGATTCCCTGTTGTTTCGGTATCAAATAAAACATATTTAGTCATTGTTATTCCTATTATTAAAAAATAGATTATATCAAATTATAATGAAGAAGTTAGTGGATAAAGAGAAAGAAAGAGGGAAGAACCCCTCTTAAATGGAGTCTGAGAAATAAACTCCAAAAAATAAATTTAAAAAGTAAAAGATTATTTTCTTCTAAGCTCTTTAATTCTAGCTTTTTTACCTTTTAATGCTCTAAGATAGAAAAGTTTTGCACGTCTAACACGTCCTCTTCTAAGTACAGTAATACTGTCAATACTTTCAGAATAGAGTGGGAAAATTCTCTCAACACCAACAGAGTTAGCACCAATTCTTCTAACCATCATGGTTCTACCTGTTCCTTGACCTCTAAGTGCAATACATACACCCTCAAAGTTCTGTACTCTCTCTTTATTACCCTCTTTAATTCTAACAGCTACTCTAAGTGTATCCCCTGCTCTAAAATCAGGAACAGACTTGTTTTCTAATTGTGCTTGTTCAAAGCTTTCAATATATTTATTTCTCATAATTCACCTTTAAATTCATTAGCTCTTTTTGAGCTGGTTATGCATATCTGGTCTAAAGTATTGAGTTTTACACTTTGCCATCGCATTTTTTAAGTCTGAAATTTTACCGTGATTTCCCTTTAAAAACTCTTGGGGAACAGCAATTTCATTATAGACCTTTGGCTTAGAAAAGGATGGAGCTTCAAGGAAGAAGTCTTCAAAACTCTCAACACTCAAAGAGTCGCTATTTCCAAGCACTCCCTCCACATTTCTAGCAATTGCATCACACATTATCAAAGAGGGCAACTCTCCTCCTGTCAAGATGAAATCTCCAACAGAAAAAAGCTCATCTGCCTCCTCTTCAATAAAACGTTCATCTATCCCCTCATAACGCCCTGAAACAAAAACAACATGCTCTTTTTGAGCTAATCTTTTTGCATCATTCTGTTTAAAAGGTTTTCCAACAGGAGTTGCTACCACCACATGAACCTTAGCATAAGTCTCTTTTATGGCTTTAATCGTGTCAAACAGAGGTTGAGGGGTCATTAACATCCCTGCTCCTCCACCTATTATTGGTTCATCTACTTTAAGATGTTTGTTCGTTGTATAGTCACGAGGATTATAAAATGAAACCGATATATGCTCTTTTTCAATTGCTCTACTCAAAATAGAGTCGGAAAAGTACCCCTTAACAATCTGAGGAAAAAGCGTTACAAAGCTAAATTTCAAATTTAACTCGCTTCAAGTATCTCTTTAGCATCCTTAGTCATCACCACTTGCTTTTCAACATTAGTTTCAACTACATATCTCTCAATATACGGTACTAAAAATGTCTTAGAAAATCCCTCTTCTACAAGCTTAGCATCTGTCTGGATAAACATATAGTTTACATCAGCTAAACGTTGCATCTCTGAGACTTTTCCAAGTCGAACACCCTCTTCTTCTACAAAGCAACCCTCTATCTCAAACCAAAAATGTTCACCCTCTTTGAGTTTACATCTCTCTTTGGTCTCTTCTAAAGAAGCATATATCTTAGTATTGGTAAGCTTTTTAGCATAATCAACACCCTCATACCCTTTAAAACAGATAATCCCACGCTCAAGATTAACACGTAAAATTTCAAGAGAGCCTGAATTCGTCTGAAAACTATACCCTACTTTGAACTGCTCTGGAAAATCAGTATGAATATGAAGTTTCAAATCACCATGAAGTCCATGAGTCTTACCCACTTGGGCTATAAAGAAACGTTTAGTTTGACTCATAAACTACTTTTTTGCTTCCACATTAACACGGTAATTTGTTCCACCTTTAGCTTTACAACCAGAGATAACCGTCTTAATCGAGTTAATCATTCGTCCCTCTTTACCAATCAGTTTACCAACATCTTCACCATTAGCAACAATGGTAATTTCATTGTAATTCTCTTCTAAATTTTTAATAGAAACGGCAATATCCTCAGGATGGCTAACTAAGAGTTTGGCATATTCAGCGACGAATTGAGTAACCATAACGATTATTTTCCTGTGATTTTTTTAACTCTGTCACTCATTTGAGCACCAACCGAAATCCAATAGTCCAATCTTTCAGAGTCAACAGTTAAGTTGTCTTCTTTAGTCATTGGATTGTAGTGACCAATTAATTCAATCCAACCACCATCTCTTCTTTTTCTACTATCTGTTACTACGATTCTGTAAAATGGCATTTTTTTTCTACCCATTCTTGTAAGTCTAATTGTTGTCATATTTATTCCTTAATAATCTTCTATAATTTCAGCTGGGTTAACTACTCCCAAATGCAATAGTTGCATGAGCTACTCGCTGTGAAAGTAACTACCATAAAGTACTGACAACTGTTCTTAATGAGAAAACACTCATCAACACTTTTGAAATCGAATTTTATCTAAAAATTTATTATTTGGAGCTTGGGAATTTGTATATCAAAACCGTAGGTTCGATTTTATCGAACATGATATTAAAATTCAATGTCTATTAAATATCATTTTGTTATTCCTATTTGGTTTTGACGTTCGATGAAATCGAACCTACAAATTTCAAACATTAACGATACACATTATCGAGGAATCCCCCCACCTTTAGCTTGTTTCATCATCTCTTGCATCTGTTTCATACCCCCTTTACCAGAGAGCTGTTTTGCCATCTTTCCTGCATTTTTAAACTGCTTTAAAACACGATTGACATGCATTTGTGACATCCCTGCACCAGAGGCTAGTCTTCTTTTACGTGTATTATTTAAAAGGTCAGGATTTTCTCGCTCTTTTGGAGTCATAGATGAGATAAGTGCCTTAATCTGCTTCATCTCTTGAGAGTTATCTAAGTCCATATCTCCAATCTGTTTTGCCATACCACCCATACCTGGAATCATACCCATAATAGATTTCATTGAACCTAATTTTTTCATAGACTCCATCTGCTCTAAAAAGTCATTGAAGTTAAATTTCCCTTTTCTAATCTTTTTATTAAGCTGTTTTGCCTGTTTTTCATCTATAATATTTGCTGTCTTCTCAGCCAAAGACTCCAAATCTCCTGCACCCATAAGACGTGAAACAATTCTGTCAGGGATAAACTGTTCCAAATCAGGCATTTTTTCACCAGCACCAATAAAACGCAAAGGAACACCAACTTGATGAGCAATACCAAGAGCAATTCCACCTTTTGAGTCACCATCAAATTTAGAAAGAACAACCCCTGTAATACCTATCTTATCTTTAAATGTTTGAGCTGTACGAACAGCATCCATTCCAGTCATAGCATCTGCAACATAAAAAAGTTCATCAGGCTGTGCAACTTTTTTAATGTTCGCCAACTCATCCATCAACTCATCATCAATGGCTAAACGCCCTGCTGTATCTATTAACACCACATCATAAAGCTCTTTCTTCGCCTTAGTAAGTGCCTCTTTTACAATCTGCTCAGGAGTTTTATGCTCATCAGCAACAAGCGTTACATCTATCTGCTCACAAATCTGTCGAAGTTGTTCCACAGCTGCTAGACGTTGTAAGTCTCCTGCCACAACAAGAACTTTTTTCTTTCTCTGCTCTTTTAAAAAATAAGCCAACTTACCAGTAGTAGTCGTTTTACCCGACCCTTGAAGACCAATCATAAGTACTACTGTTGGTGGTTTAGAGGCAAAAACAAACCCTTGGTTTCCCTTGGCTGTCAAGATACGTGTTAAATCTTTCTCTAATGCTCGTAAAAACTTCTCTTTTCCAACATCGCCTTTAACCTCTTTTTCTACATTGGTCAAAAGCTCTTTAACAACTTTATGATGAACATCGGCTTTGAGTAGTGATTTTTTTAGTTCAGTAAGTGCTTTTTTAAGTGCTTTATCATCATCGTAAAAACGAATCTTATCTATAGCACCTTTAAAACTACTAGTTAGGGTATCAAACATGTTATCTCTTTATATAGAAGTATTTTATTGATGCGATTATAGCAAAATGGGCTTAATTATGGAAATTGATAATGAATTGCTTAGCTCGTTCCCATACGTCCTCGGTGGGAATGCATATATTTTGTTATTATTGCTCTCATATTCATTCCCACGCAGGAGCGATGGGAACGAGAGAACGAGAGAAAAAAATCCTAATTGTCGTCTTTCTTATTATCTTTCTTATCTTTAGGTGACTTTAAAACAAAGTAAAAAGCAACTAATATAACTACATAACCAATATAATAAAATATATTCTCTTCAGGTAAAGTTCCATTCATCTCTAACTCCTTATTTATATTTTTGAATATCTTTAGGCTCTTTAGCCTCAAATGCATAACCTAAAAGTGAAATGGCTTTTGCATGAAGCAAAATTCTCTTTGAACGTGTAACCGAACCGTAACGCTCATCACCTACAATAGGGTGACCAATGTGTGAAAGGTGAACACGAATTTGGTGAGTACGCCCTGTCATAATCTCAATCTCAACTTTTGACTTTTTACCCTGAATCTCTAAAGGTCTTACTACTGTGACAGCTGGTCTTCCACGCTTCTCATTAATCTCTGAAAAAGCTTTTCCCCCCTGTTTATGAGTAGCAATAGGAGCATCAATAGTAATCTCTTCACAAAAGACCCCTTCAATCCACGCAACATAACGTTTTTTTACTTTTCTCTGTTTAAAAGCTTGTATAGCATCTTGTAAAAACACGTCATTTCGTGCAAAAAGAAGTACTCCAGAGGTATCACGGTCAAGACGGTGAATAAGCTCTGTCTCCTCCTCTTCTAGGGCATCTGCTAACTCATAAGTATCTAATAGTGCTGGTTTATTAATGGCTACAATATTTTCATCTTGATAGATAATTTTTACTTTATCTAATGTCTCTACACGAAAATGTGTATCGTTTGGCATCTCTGCTCTTGCAATTTTAATTTTACGGTCAAGGTGATATACCAATCCACGGTCAATCAAATCTTTTGCTTTTTTATTTGAGATACCCTCTTGGGTAGCTAATAGTTTATAGGCTTTTTCCATTGTCAAACTCTTTCATAATAGTTAAAAACGCGTCAGTCAAAGGGAAACTGAGTCGTTTGATTTTGCTTGTCTGTCCAGATTTAAAGCTAATATCACTCTTGGCAACTTTAAAACTTTTAGACAAAAATTTTACCAACTCTTTGTTGGCTGCACCCTCAACTGCGGCTGCTTTTACTCTAACCTTTAGAGCATCTTCTCCGTAAAGTCCAGAGAATTGATTTTTACTCGCAGAGGGTTGGGCTTTAATATTGAGTGTTACCACTCCATCTTCTATACTATAGCATTTCATTGATTGAATCCAAAATAGGTTGAATATCGGTTATTTGGGTAATACGTGTTGGCTTAAGCTGTGCATGTTGTTGCAGTCGTCGTGCTAAACTTGCCTTACTTACAATGCTAATACCCTCAATTACCGAAAAAATATCACGTTGATTGAAATAGTGTTCTCCAGAGATAATCTTACATCCAAATTGAGCAGCTTCACCAGCATTATGTCCACCAACCTTGGCAAAAGCACCACCTAAAATAACAATATCAGAGATAGCATAAATATTGACTAACTCACCTAAAACATCAACTACTACAATATCTGAATTTAAGGCTTCACTCTCTGAGTAATTATGCCAAGTATAATACTCATCTTGTGCCACTTTTTTTACCAATCTACCAACCTCTGCAAAACGTTCAGGGTGACGTGGTACTAAAACAAGCCGTGCTGTTGGCTCTTCTTTTTTTAACTTTACAAAAGCATCTAAAATTAATACCTCTTCTGTAGGATGTGTACTTGCACCACAGATTAGAAGTGTTTTAGGCTTGGTGAGTTTTTTTATTGCTTTAGGAATGTTAGAGAGTTTAATATTTCCAATCACTTGAATATTTTTAGCCCCTAATTTTTCTAAACGCTCTTTATCAAGTTCACTTTGAGCATAGACCTCATCAATATATTTAAAAATCTGCCTATACAACCAAGCTATTTTCTTATATTTTGGAAAAGAGTGGTCACTCATTCTAGCATTAATTAGTACAGTTTTTGCCCCTCTACGCTTTGCCAATGCAAAAAGCAGATACCAAAATTCTGCCTCCATTACCAAAAGAACTTTTTGAGGTTTTAACCATGAAAAAAGCAGAGGTTCAAAAGGTAAATAACGACTCTCTTTAGACTGTTTTTGTGAAATTGCTTCATAACCTGTCTGAGTAGTGGTCGTTAAACGTAAAAGTTCAGTTGGTAACTTCTCCAATAAAGGATAAATAGCTCTAGCCTCTCCAAAACTACAAACATGAAACCAAATTCCATTTTCAGTTAATGGTGGATTATTTTTTAGAAAAAATCGTGCAGGAAGTGAAACTCTATATTTGACATTACGTTTTGAGAGAAAAAAGATAAAAGGGAGTATTAATATATAAACTACAGACAAAAGTATTGAGTAAAAAAGAAAAAAAAGTTTATTCATCTTTCAATACTTTCTAAAGAAACAAAAAAAGCTATTACGCCTCTTCTGTTTGTGCCTCAAGATACATTATTCTACCACAATGAGGACAAGTAATAATCTCTTCTGCTTTAATCATAGAAGCATAAGTATTGTCGTTAAGTTTCATATAACATCCAAAACATGCTTGTTTTTTTACAGGAACAACAGCTGTATTTTTAGCCCAAACACGGATTTTTTCATAAAAAGATAAAATTTTCATATCAAGTGCCATTGTTTTAGTATTACGCTCTTCAAAAAGTCTACCCTTATTTGCATCAATATTTGCTAATTTTTCATTCACTTCAGCAGATACTTTTTCAAACTCTTCATTGGCAGAATTAAGTACTTTGTTTGCTTCTTCAATCTCAGTTGCTTTTGCATCTACAATACTCTGATATCTCTCAATTTCTGTATTAGCATGACCTAGCTTTTCTTTTGCTAACTCAGTCTCCATAGAGAGTGCTTTCATCTCTTTTTCAGTTGTTATCATACCTGTTTTAGCATTACCTGCTATTAGTTGCTCATTTAATGCTTTAATCTGCTCTTCATAAGAACTAATTGTAATTTTCGCTTTTTCAGAAGTTTCTGTAAGTTTAGCAATCTGTTCAAGAATATCATCTCTCTTTTGAGCTCTTCTTGCTAATTTTTTCTGTGCTGTTTCGATTAGTGGTGTAAAGTCATCAATGGACTTGTCTAGCTTTGAAAGTTCAATTAACTCTTCTAAATGTGTGTTCAATCTCTATCCTTTGGGGTTTAACGCGTCTTTATGCAGTACCAGTTTGCAAACAATACACTACATTATTTCAAACGGGTTTTGTGATTGCGTGATTATACCCAAAACTCCTAAATTTTCCAACTCGTCTCTAAGTATCTGGGCAAAAAACTGTTCACTCTCATAGTGTCCAATATCAACCATCATCAAGTTTTGACTCATCGCTTTCATTGCATCGTGGTACTTAATATCACCTGTTAAAAAACAGTCTGCGTTCACCTCATCCATAAGCGAAGCCCCTGCTCCAGTTGTTAAAGCAATAGAAGTGATTTTTTGTTTTGGAGAGACAACTTTTAAAACTTCTAAGCCTAACTTCTCTTTTAAAAGTGCTAAAAATTCATCTTTTGACCACTCGCCAGTGGTTCGGCAGATAAAATCCTCTTGTGACGCTATCTTCAAACCTAAAACTTTTTTTTTTTTTTTTGCGTTTAGATGTGTTTTATCAAAATTTGTATGCATCGCTATAAGTGAAAGATTTTTTTTAACCATTATCTCTAAAAGATTAGCAGGATAAACAGAGAAGTTAAGCTCTTTTAATCCTGAAAAGATAAGTGGATGATGGACAATAAAAAGTGTGTTTTCTTTGACTTTTTCTAAACTCTCTTTGTCAACGTCAAGAGCTAAAGTAATATGTTTAAACTCTCTTTCCATATCGCCTACAAGTAGACCTGAGTTATCCCATTTTTCTTGTAGATTAAAGGGGCTTAAGGTGTTGAGTTTTTGGTATATCTCTTCTATTTTCATTTTGGATTCCATAGGGTGTAGACCCCGTCTACACCGTATTTATGATATTTTAATTTTTTTAATAGTTTGAATATTTATTTGACGGTGTAGTCCAATGCCAATGAATTAAGGAATAAATATTCAAAAACTGTAGGTTCGATTTCATCGAACGGATTGTTTTATGGGCTTCAATTTTTTGTTCGATAAAATCGAACCTACATGATTTAGGCTTAATTCAATGGCATTGTGGTGTAGTCGGGGACTACACCCTACGCGTTAACACGCTTATTTCTATCTTCTTCTTGCTCTTTATACAACTTAGCACACCCAATAGAAAGCTCACGAACCTTTAAAATATAATTCTGCCGTTGAGCTTGTGAAATCGCTTTTCTAGCATCAAGCACATTAAATGCATGACTCG
>JALUKJ010000171.1 GCA_027056615.1 Campylobacteraceae bacterium
GTTTTATAATATTAGATTCTACATTTTAAAATACAAAGGAAAAAACATGAAATCTATTATTTCAAAATACCTTGTTGTTAGTGTTTTATCACTATTAACGTGGACAACTAGTTCATTTGCAGGTTCTAATTTACCAGTAAATAAACAAAAAACAAACAAAGAAGATAAAGATAAGATTGAGATTGTACCTGAAATCAAAATTGACTCCGAATCTTCTACAAAAGCACCAAAGAATTCAAAGCTTAAACAGGGTAAAGCTTGTGATTTTGAAGATTTAGAAGAGGTAAAAGGAGAACTTATTGTTGAAATACCTATGGCTAAAACTATACCGTGTGATGCAGTAAACTGTAAAAAATTAAAACCTGCAAAACTATTAAAAGATCACTATATAGAACTTAAAACAGCTAAAACAATTAGTTGTGACAAAGACAACTAAACTTATATATTGCCAAGTTTTTACTTGGCAACTGACCTAAGCTAAATCTTCTTTTTGCTATAATCTTCCCAAAAAATTTTAGGCACACTATCTTTATGAACTTTGAAACATACCCTTTTGAAAAACTTAATAATCTTTTAGATGATATCAAACCAAACTCTAACTATGAACCCCTTAGTTTAACTATAGGTGAACCACAGTTTGAAACACCTAAATTTATTCTTGAAAAACTACAAGAAAAAGCTCCACTACTTAACAAATATCCTAAAACATCTGGAGAGCCTATTTTACGTAAAGCAATGTTAAAATATTTAGATACAAGATTTAATATAACACTGACAAATGAACAAATCATTCCAACCTTTGGAACAAGAGAGGTTCTCTTTAATTTTCCACAATTTTTACTACATGATGTAGAAAACTCTGTAATAGCTTACCCTAACCCTTTTTATCAAATTTATGAAGGTGCTGCCAAGGCTACAAATTCGGAAGTTATCTATTTAAATCTTACTAAAGAGAACAATTTTCAGCCAATTGTGAATAAAAAAGAACTCAATCGTTGCCATTTTGTGATTTTAAATACTCCAAATAACCCAACTTCTTCTACAATGCTAATGAATGAGCTTGAAAAGTGGGTAAAATTGTCACACTTGTATAATTTTGTACTCTTAAATGATGAGTGCTATATTGACCTATATTTAGATGAACCTCTACCATCACTACTCAATGCAAGTATTGAAGTTGGAAATACTGATTTTAAAAATATCTTAGTTATTAACTCTGTCTCAAAACGCTCTTCTGCTCCAGGGTTACGTTCAGGATTTATTGCTGGTGATGCAGAGATTTTAAAAGAGTATATGACCTACCGTACTTATGTTGGGTGTGCTTCTCCTCTACCACTACAACATGCAGCATCTGTAGCGTGGGCAGACCAAGAGCATGTGGATATTTTTAGAGAAAAGTATATTAAAAACTTTGAAATTGCAAAAGATATTTTGGGAATTAAGCCTCCACTTGCTACATTCTATATATGGTTAGAGGTTGAAGATGAGATAGAGTTTACTACACGACTCTACAGAGATTACAATCTTAAAGTTATTCCTGGTTCTTTTTTGGGACGAGAGGGACAAGGTAAAGGTTTTGTACGATTGGCTTTGGTTTATGAAGAAGAGAAGACAAGAGAAGCGTTAGAACGAATTAAAAAAGCTTTATAAATTCCCTCTCGTTCCCAACGTCCTCGTCAATGCCATTGAAATAAGCCTAAATCCTGTAGGTTCGATTTTATCGAACAAAAAATTGAAGCCCATAAAACAATCCGTTCGATGAAATCGAACCTACAGTTTTTGAATATTTATTCCTTAATTCATTGGCATTGCCGAGACGGTGGGAACGAGTAAAACATTTGAATATAAATAAACAAAAGGAAAAAGATGCAACAACAAGACATAGACATAGAAGCACTAAAAAAAGATGAAAATTTTTTAGAAAATATAAAACAAATTGAAGAGGAGATGTACAATCAAAAGAGTATTGATAAAGGCTATATGCTTTTAGGTACAAAAATGGCAATTCAAGCTCCAGAAGATGAAATAAATGAAATTTTTACCTTTATTGTCAATACAGCTTTTGATGTACTTGCTGAAAATCTTACACAACATAAAGGCTTTAGCATCACTGACCCTGAAGAGTTAGCAACAGCAAGAGCCATTTATGAACATGGTATTCAACGCTATAGTGAAAATGATAAAAAAGGTGCAAAAGAGATTTTCTTAGTTCTCCACCATACTATTGAAGATGAAGATTTAAAAGATGCTATGATGATTCACGCTTGTGCTGTTATGGCAGGGCATAGTTTTGATGATTTTATTGAAAAGCTAGTAGACACATCAAGTATTGATGAGAGTAGCCCTACAGCATTTTTTATTCAAACTTTTGTACAACCTACTGATATTCTTCTAACCATGTTTGCAAAACAGGTAAAAGAGGGGAAAAAAGAGTTAGAAGTTTTAGAAAAGAGTAAAGATTAATTCAGATTATAAGATATTTATTTTATTGATAATTGTCATAAAGAAAAATAATATTATTGACCTACATCAATAAATCACTCTCCAAAACGTGATATAGTTATTAGCACTGACTTAAATTCATTAAATAGGAGAAAAAATGTCATTAAACAGAAGAGATTTTTTAAAGAGCTCGGCTGCTGTGGCTGCTGCTTCAGCTGTAGGAATTGCTATTCCTCAAGAAGCTCAAGCAAAAGCCAAAGAGGCTGAATCAGATTGGCGATGGGACAAGGCTGCTTGTCGATTTTGTGGTACGGGTTGTGGGATTATGCTTGCAACTAAAGAGGGGCGTATTGTTGCTGTTAAGGGTGACCCTGCTGCACCTGTTAACCGTGGACTTAACTGTATTAAAGGGTACTTTAATGCAAAAATTATGTATGGGGCAGACCGTTTAAAAACTCCTCTTCTTCGTATGAATGACAAAGGTGAATTTGACAAGCATGGTAAGTTTAAACCTGTATCTTGGCAAAGAGCATTCGATGAAATGGAGACACATGCTAAAAAAGCACTTAAGGCATCTGGTCCTGAAGGTGTAGCTGTATTTGCTTCTGGTCAATATACTGTTATGGAAGGTTATGCTGCTCAAAAAATGATGAAAGCAGGTTTCCGTTCAAATGCCATTGACCCTAATGCTCGTCACTGTATGGCATCTGCTGTTGTTGGTTTCTACCAAACATTTGGTATTGATGAGCCAAGTGGATGTTATGATGATATTGAGATTACAGACACCATTGTAACTTGGGGTTCAAATATGGCAGAAATGCACCCAATTCTTTGGTCTCGTGTAACCGATAGAAAGCTCTCTAACCCTGATAAAGTAAAAGTTGTAAATATTCAGACCTATACACATAGAACATGTGACCTTGGTGACTTCAATATTATCTTCTCTCCAAATACTGACCTTGCACTTTGGAACTATATTGCTCATGAGATTGTATTTAACCACCCAGAAGCTATTGATTGGGATTTTGTAAAAGAGAATATTATCTTTACGGCAGGTCCTACAAACATTGGTTATGGTATGAGAAGAGCTGGAGAGAAATCACTTAAAGATGGTAAATATACAGCTAAAGAGATGGAGACAATCTCTAAAGAGATGGAGAAAAAAATCTCTGCTAAAGAGGCACCTGCACTTGCACCTTACGGTTATAAAGAGGGTGATACCATGAAAAACACAGCAGGTACTCTTAAACACTGGAAAATCTCTTTTGAGGAGTATAAAAAATCTTTAGAGCCATTTACACTTGACTATGTGGCAAAAATTGCAAAAGGTGACCCAAATGAGTCTCTTGAGAGCTTTAAGAAAAAACTTCAAGATTTAGTAGCTCTATATGTTGAAAAGGGCAGAAAAGTTGTAAGTTTCTGGACAATGGGTATGAACCAACATACAAGAGGTACTTGGGTTAATACACTATCTTACAATGTTCACTTTCTACTTAATAAACAAGCTCTTCCTGGAAATGGAGCATTCTCATTAACTGGTCAACCATCTGCTTGTGGTACAGCTAGAGAAGTTGGTACATTCTGTCATAGATATCCAGCAGATTTGATGGTTAAAAATCCTAAACATAGAGCAAAAGTAGAAAAAATATGGAGTCTTCCAGCAGGTACACTTAACCCTGTAGGTAACCAACACATTATGAAGATTCATAGAGATATTGAAGATGGTGTTGTAAAATTTGCATGGGTTAATGTATGTAACGCATACCAAGATTCAGCTTCTGCTTCTCACTGGATTAAAGCAGCAAGAGAGATGGATAACTTTATTGTAACTTCAGATGGTTACCCTGGTATCTCAGCAATGGTTTCTGACCTTGTACTTCCTTCAGCAATGATTTATGAAAAATGGGGTGCTTATGGAAATGCAGAGAGAAGAACACAACATTGGAGACAACAAGTTCTACCTGTAGGTGATGCAATGTCAGATACATGGCAGTGGATGGAGTTCTCTAAAAGATTTACAGTTAAAGACCTCTGGGGACCATATACACTTAGAAATGGTAAAAAATTAGCAGATGTAAGAGCAGATGCTAAAAAATTGGGTTATAACGATGACACTAGCATGTATGATATTATCTATGCCAATAAAGGTAAAAAGTATAAAATTGACATGAATAAATTCCCACAAAAAGGGTATGATAACTCTGAATGTATTGGTGATAGCAGAAATGTTAAAGGTGGAGATGGAAAAGTATTTAAGGGTTATAATTTCATGGTTCATGAATACCTCTTTGAAGAGTATGCTTCATTTGGTAGAGGACATGGACACGATTTAGCTCCATTTGAAGTTTACCATAAAGTAAGAGGACTTAAATGGCCTGTTGTTGATGGTAAAGAGACACAGTGGAGATTTAATGTTAAGTATGACCCTTATGCAGCAAAAGCTGTTAAGAAGAGTGGAAGTAAATCAACTCACGCATTCTATGGTCCATTAGCTAAAAATATTCTTCAAGGAACATTAACTGGTCCAGATAAAAAGCTTGGAAAATATGCTCTGCCAAATAAGGCAAAAATATTTGCAAGACCATATATGGATCCACCAGAAATGCCAGATGAAAACTACGATACTTGGTTATGTACAGGTAGAGTACTAGAGCATTGGCACTCAGGAACAATGACTATGAGAGTACCTGAACTCTTCCGTGCTGTTCCAGAGGCACTATGTTATATGCACCCTAAAGATGCTAAAGCTAAAGGTCTAAAAAGAGGTGAATTAGCATGGGTTGAGAGTAGAAGAGGTAAAGTTAAAGCAAGAGTTGAGACAAGAGGAAGAAATAGACCACCTCAAGGATTAGTATTTGTACCTTGGTTTGATGAGAAAGTATTTATTAACAAAGTATGTCTTGATGCAACTTGTCCAATGTCTAAACAGACAGACTACAAAAAATGTGCAGTTAAGATTACAAAGGCATAAATAGATGGCTAACTCCGACAACAACAGACGAAAGTTTATGGCAACGACTCTTCAAAGCGTAGGTCTTACAGCTCTTGGTGGAATGTTGTGGAGTGGCTATTGCGATGAAGCAAAAGCTTCACCACTAGTACTTCGACCACCTGGTGCATTGCCTGAAGAACAGTTTTTAGATGCATGTATTAAGTGTGGACTTTGTGCAGAAGCCTGTGTCAATCGTGAAAGTAACAAAAACAGAGATGGAACACAAAGAGAAGGAACAATTAAAATGGCAAAAGGTGGTGACCATAGACTTATTGGTACACCATACTTTATTCCAACAGAAGTTCCTTGCTATATGTGTGATGACATTCCTTGTGTACCTGTCTGTCCATCAGGAGCTTTAGATATGAAAAGCCTTCTCAATGAGAAAAAAGAGCTTGACATTAACAAAGCAGAGATGGGTTTAGCCATTGTACACAAAGAGTCATGTGTTGCTTATTGGGGTTTACAGTGTGATGCTTGTTATAGAGCATGTCCTCTTCTTGATGAAGCACTTACACTAGATTATCAAAAAAATGAGCGTACAGGAAAACATGCCTTTTTACTTCCTGTAGTTCACTCTGATATCTGTACGGGTTGTGGACTTTGTGAGAAAGCATGTATTACTGAAAAACCTGCTATTTTTGTACTTCCTAGAGAACACTCTATGGGAAAAGCAGGAGACCACTATGTAAAAGGTTGGGATAAAAAAGACCAACAGAGAGCAGGAAATAGAAAACTTGATGAGATTGAGACTCATGATGAGAGAAGTCAAAAAACACCATCTGATTACTTAAATAGGGAGATAGAGTATTAATGAAAAATTTAAAATATCTACTCCTTAGACGAGTAACACAGATTGGACTAATGTTTCTCTACTTTGCTGCCAATGCTTATGGTTGGCATATTTTAGAGGGGACATTTGGTTCTTCAAAACTTTTTGGGTTTATTCCATTGGCTGACCCATATACTACTCTACAAGCTCTATCGGCAGGTTTTGTACTTGGTGCAGATGTGCTTGTTGGAGCATTACTTATTACTCTTTTCTATATGATAGTAGGTGGAAGAGCATTTTGTTCTTGGGTATGTCCTATCAATATGGTAACCGACTTAGCAAATTGGCTTAGACGTAAACTAAAGCTAGACAAAGAAGAGGTTAACTACCGTTTCCTAAAGCGTAGAACACGCTACTGGATTATGGTATTGGGTCTTATTGTCTCTGCTATTGTTGGTATTGCTGCTTTTGAGGCATTGAGTCCCATAACCATTATGCAAAGAGGCATTATCTTTGGTTTTGGTGCAGGAATTTCAGTAGTAGTTGCCATTTTCCTTTTTGACCTCTTTGGGGTTAAAAATGGTTGGTGTGGTCACCTCTGCCCTTTAGGTGCTGCCTACTCAATTATTGGTCAAAAGAGTATTATTAGAGTTGAACATAATCATGAGGCATGTACTGCGTGTATGGAATGTAAAATTGTCTGTCCTGAAAATCAGGTACTACACATGATTAACAAAAAGAGTATCTCCGTAACAGATGGAGAGTGTACCAACTGTGGTCGCTGTATTGATGTCTGTAACGATGATGCTTTAGGTTTTAGTATTAGAAAATTAAATAAAGATAGTTAAAGGAGAAAAGATGACAAAAGTTATTAAGGTAATGGCATTAAGTTCGCTATTGGCTGCCTCTGCACTCCATGGTGCAAGTACATCTGCATGTACAGGGTGTCATGGACAAAATTTTGAAAAAGCTGCACTAGGCAAATCAAAAATTGTAAAAGATATGTCTAAAGAGGATATTGAGAAAGCACTTAAAGGCTACAAAGCTGGTACTTATGGTGGTGCTATGAAAGGTATGATGAAAGGTCAGGTAGCTGGTCTTTCTGATGCAGATATTGACTCTATAGCAGCTTCTATTAAAGGTGTTGGGGCTAAAGCATCTGCAAAACTTGCTGTCAAAGAAGAGGTTGAATCTACTCAAGCTGTAGCAAAAGTTTTAGATATTAATGCAAAAGTAGCTGATAAAGCAAGACTAGACAAAGAGGATTTAGGAAACAAAAAAGTACTTGATGAGAATGTTTTAGGACTAAGAAAAACTTCACTTTTTAATGAAGATGTAAAACCAGCTGATGCTAAATTTGATAGACCAGCTCCAGGGGCTGCTCCTAAATTTGAGAGAGCTTATGTAAATGCTCCTCCAATGATTCCTCACTCAACTGATGGACTACTTCCTATTACAAAAGATAATAACCAATGTCTTGGTTGTCACATGCCTGACGTTGCAAAAAGTATGGGTGCAACTCCAATCCCACCATCTCACTTTACTAACTATAGACCAACAACTGTCTATAAAAACGGTGAATTGGTAAAAGAGGGTAAAAAAGTTGGTATTCAAAAAGGTGATATGGGGAATGTAGGTGATATTAAACTAGCAAAAGTTAAAAAGCTAAATCATCTCTACCAAGGTAGATTTAACTGTTCTCAATGTCATGCTCCTCAAGCAGATGTTAAAACAGCTGTAGGAAATACCTTTAAATCTGATGGTCTAACAGGTGAGTTTAAAACACACTCAAACCTTATTGATATGATGAATGATGGTGTAAAATAGTGGTAAGCAGAAGAGGTTTTTTTAAATCTATTGTTAAACCTTTGCATCAATCAGAAGAGGAGGAGACTCCTCTTCTGATAAGACCCCCTTATGGAAAAAGTGAATCTCTTTTTCAGAGTGAGTGTCCAAGCTGTGAGAGTCAAGCTTGTGTTACTTCTTGTGATGAGAAGATTATATTTATTGACAAAGAGACAAAAACCCCTACACTTACTTTTAGTAAAAATGGGTGTATCTTTTGTGATGAATGTGCTATTGCATGTGATAAAGATGTGCTTTCACTAAAAAATGAAGAGAGTAACACCTACTTAAGTGCTATCTTTAAAATATCACTTCAAGCATGTGTTGCCCATCATGGAGTTATCTGTAATGCTTGTAAAGAGCCTTGTATAGATAATGCAATTCTGTTTAATGGTATGTTTAACCCAGTCATAGATAATGAGATGTGTACAGCATGTGGTTTTTGTATCTCACGTTGTCCTACCCAAGCAATTAGTTATAATGTAATACCACAACAAGAGGATAATAGATAATTTCTCGTTCCCACCGAGACGGTCAATGCCAATGAATTAAGGAATAAATATTTAAAAACTGTAGGTTCGATTTCATCGAACGGATTGTTTTATGGGCTTCAATTTTTTGTTCGATAAAATCGAACCTACAGGATTTGGGCTTAATTCAATGGCATTGACGAGGACGTTGGGAACGAGAAAATATTGCAGGGTGTTTTCCCCCGAAAACACCATAAAATAGAAGGAGAATGAATTATGAAATTACACGAAAAATACCCAAAATTATTTGATAAACTAGAAGATAAAGAGCTAGAGTTAAGACACTTACTAAATGTCGATGAAAACTATGAAGATTATGACTCAGAGGAGTTTGAATTTAACTTTGAGGAGTATAACTTTATTGTCTATATTTCAGAGCTTATGCAAGAAGCGTTAGGTCAAGAGAAGATGGAAGAGCTTATAGTAAAACTAAATGACAACCCCTCTTTTGAAAACTTTTTAGCAAGTGAGATTGACCTATATGCATTAAAAAGCTCACTCTCAACCCAAGAGCTAGAGGAGTTAATACTAAACCAAATTGAGGGTATTTTATCATGAAAGCTACTCTTTTTTTCCTCTTTTTTAATATATTTTTATATGCAACACCAACTCTAAAACCTATAGACTCCATAGAGATAAACGGTACAGTTAAAGATATGGTTTTAAGAGATAATCTACTAGTTGTTGCTACAGATATGGGGCATATAGAGGTAAAAGATATTGCTACAAAAAAAAGCATAAAAAATATAACAATTCCTAATGTAAAAGATTTTATGGGTGATGAGATACCTGCTAGAGTTATGAGTACAGATAAGATAAACAATAGATATCTACTGCTTAGTAACAGTGGTAAAAATGGCTACTCTGACCTATATATTTACGATAAAAACCTTACACATATACTCTCTGCTAAAGATAAAAAAGCTCTTATTAAAGCTAGATTTATAGACAAAGAGCATATTTTGTTAGGATATTTAAGCAATGAGGTAGCTCTTTTGGATTTAAAAAGCAAAAAAGAGAGCTATAGAGTACAACTTAGTGAGTCTAAATTTTCAGACTTTGCACTTAACAAAGATAAGAGTCAAGCTGTATTCTCTTGTGAAAGTGGTATTTTAAATGTTGTAGATGTAAAAACAGGTAAAATATTAAAAGAGCTTAAAGGGCTAAACTTAGACAATGTCTATAGAGTTGACTTTAAAAATGGAATAGTTAGTGGAGCAGGACAAGACAGAAGAGGCTCTATTTATGATGTAACAACAGGAAAAGGAAGCTATATTTCAGGAGATTTTCTAATCTACTCTACAGCCCTTAGCCCAACTGCTTCAAAAGTGGCTTTTGCTATGGATGAGCAAAATAATATCTCTATTTACAATAGCTCAACTAAGTCAAAAATAGCTCTACTTAAAGGGCAAAAGAGTACACTTAATGTAATTATTTTTCAAGATGAGAACAGAATCTTTTCGGCAAGTGATGACAGTACCATTATGGTATGGGATTTAAAACAAAAATAGGAGTTAAAAATGAATATTTCAAGTATTGTAGTCCAAGCACTACCTAAACATATTGATGAGTTAGTAGAGTATTTTCAAAAAGAGGATTTTGTTGACTATCACTTTTGTGATAAAGCTACAGGAAAGATTATTGTAACTATTGAGGGTGATGGTGTTGAAGAGGAGATTAAAAAGCTTGTCAAGATTCAACAACTTCCAAATGTTATTACAGCAGATATGATGATGACCTACCAAGAGGAGTTAGATGAAGCCATTAAAGAGCTAAATGAGGCTAACCCAGTTCCTGAAATCTTAACTAAAGAGAATGTCAATGTAAAAGATGTTGTCTACAATGGTGACCTTAAGAAAAAAGATTTTCATGGAGGTGTTTAATGGCTGTTATTATTGAGTCTGTTATTAAAAGCAATCCAATAGGACGTTGGTACATTGAACTCTTTGATACTACAAAAGAAGATGACCCAGAAAATAGAGTTATTTGTCTTGATGTTTTTGAATATGCTGAGAAAGTAGAGCTTATGGGTGCAGAGTATGGTGGAGATGTAGAGATTGCATGGTCAAGTGACGACAATGTAACCCCTGAACAGATAAATGAAGTACGTATGCAGATGATGGCTTATGAGGCAGAGCAACAGGCTAATTTAGAGCAAGAAAATATATAAAAATTAAACTATTGCCCTAAATTCTAATTGTTGATTACTATAGAGTGGTCTAATGACCTTTTTAATACCATGCCCAGCATTTATCTCTTTTGAAATATCTATTAACTGATATTTAGATAGAAGTTCCAAATCTTTATTTAGACTAGATGGACTTTTTTTTAGCTCATCTAGCATAACAGAGTAGTAAACCTTTGTTTTGGTTTTTAAATACTGAATAACCTTTGTTCGTGTTGGTTTTAAGATATTAAGTAAATCTTCAGTCTCCATCCAAATTGTATTTTTAGGAGTTACTTTTAAACCACTATCAATCTCTTTGGCTGTTGCTTCTGCCGAAGAAAAAAAATCATCTATTGTTCCATTTCTAATCTCTACCATTGAATAAACTCCTTTATATCATTTTTAAATCTTTGAACTAACTCTTGATAGCTAATAAAATCATCAAGTTCATATATCTTTCCAAAATAGTGTTTATGATGAAAATTGTGGCTGTTATCATACCCCATTACTCTTCCATTATCATTAGGAAATATCTCTCTATTAATATAAACCATATTATATTTTACAATTTTATCTTTATATTCCCATGCTTCAAATTTAATCATTCCACCACCATTTTGCAATGGGACAATAAATCTTTCATCAATAACTTTACTATACTATTTCTTTTTCGAC
>JALUKJ010000172.1 GCA_027056615.1 Campylobacteraceae bacterium
GTATATTGAAAGTAGTATTAAGATAAATAAAAAATTAATTAATTGAATTAATTTAATATACAAGAATTGTTTAATTATCAGACAAAAAGTCTGATAATTTTTATGCAATTAACTCTTGAAGTGAGCTTTTAGCAGCTAAAATTGCATCCTCTATCATCTCATCTGTTGTAGCTGTTGAGATAAACCCTGTCTCATAAGAAGAACAAGCAAGATAGACACCTTTCTCTAACATCTTACCATGAAACTTACCAAATAGTTCAGAGTCATTCTCTAAAGCATCATCAAAGTTCTTAACAGGTTTATCGGAGAAGAAGAAACCAAACATAGAACCTCTAACTTCTGTTACCATTGGAATATTAACAGTATCAGAAGCTTCTTTAAAGCCCTCCATCAATCTTTTTGCTCTTTTCTCTAAAGAGGCATAAGTATCAGGATTTGATTTTAATTTTTTTAGTGAAGCTAAACCAGCAGCCATTGCCACAGGGTTACCAGAGAGTGTTCCTGCTTGGTAGATTGGACCTTCAGGTGAAAGCTCTGCCATAATCTCTTTTCGAGTACCAAAAGCACCAACAGGCATTCCTGCACCAATTACTTTTCCGAGTGTTACAATATCTGGTTTAACAGAAGTAATCCCCTGAGCTCCAGTAAGAGAGGCTCTAAATCCACTCATAACTTCATCAAAGATTAACAAAGCCCCATGCTCATTACATAAAACTCTAAGCTCTTTTAAAAAGGCTTCATCAGCAGGAACAAGTCCCATATTTCCAGCAATTGGCTCAATAATTACAGAACTTACACCACCCTCACTCTGCTCAAAACATTTTTTAACTGACTCAATATCATTATAGGTAGCCAAAAGTGTGTGTTTAGTTAAATCAGCAGGAACCCCAGGGCTAGAGGGGCTTCCAAAAGTTGCCATGCCTGAACCTGCTTGAACTAAAAGTGAGTCTGCATGACCATGATAACAGCCTGTAAACTTTATAAAATCATCTCTTTTAGTATAGCCACGAGCTAAACGAATAGCAGACATAACAGCTTCTGTTCCAGAACTTACAAAACGTATTTTTTCAATGCTATCAAACATTTCGACTATCTCTTTTGCTAAGTCTGTTTCAGTTAAGGTGGGAGCTCCAAAACTAAGACCCTTTTTAACAGCTTCTATTACAGCTTTTTCAACATCTGTATCACAATGACCTAAAATTAGTGGTCCCCAACTTTGAACAAAGTCAATATATCTATTTCCATCAATGTCTATAAGATAACCACCTTCTCCTCTTTCAATAAATACAGGTGTACCACCTACGGATGAAAATGCACGAACAGGAGAGTCAACACCCCCTGGAATAACCTCATAAGCCTCTTTAAATGCCACTTCACTATTGTTATAACTCATTAACTCTAATCCTTTTAATCCTAATTAAATTTTTTTTGATTATACTCTTTTTAATATTTTAACTTGGATGGTTTATGAGGTTTTTTGTTGCATTTATTATTTCTCTGTTAATTTATCTATTACTTATTTGGCTCTTTGTAACCAAGCTTTTAAATATTGAAGTTACCCCTCATAAAAAAAATGACCATATTGTTAAAATAGATATTCATAATATTTCTATACCTAAAAAAACAACTCTACCAACACCAAAAGTTCAACATACAAATATAGAAAAAAAACCTATAGTTGCAACTCCTAGACATAAAGTTATATCTAAAAAAAAACATACTATTAAGAAGAAACATATAAGGAAAAAGCATATTGTAAAAAAGGTAATCAAAAAAAAGAAACTTGTGCATAAAAAAGTTCATAAGAAAAAAATTATTAAAAAGAGACCAAAAAAGAAGTATATTTACAAAAAGAAGCCAAAAATTATTAAAAAGAAAAAGCAAAAAAAAAAAAAATATATACCTAAAGATGAGTCAACAGAAGATATATTATATATTCCAGACGCATTTATAAAACAATCAAAAGTAGTTAAAGAGTCTACTGACCTTAGCTCTTTTTTAAGTACTCCATCGAGACCTAAAAGTGCTTCTGCTTACTATCCTAACAGAAAAATTAAAAAGCTATATGGTTCAAGTTTTCACAATATGACACCAACACAAAAGAAGTTTATAGAAGATAACCTTGATACAATTCAAGAGATAACACAGCGAACACTTACAAGAAGAGGTTACCCAGAACTAGCAGGAAAAACAGGTCAAGAGGGAACAAATGTTGTCTCCTTTAATCTTCATCCAAATGGTGACATCTCTAATTTATATCTAAAAACACGTATTGGTTACCGTGCATTAGATGAAAATACCCTTACTCTTATTAGAGTTGCTTACAAAGACTACCCTTATCCAAAGACAACCACTAAGATTGTCTTTTATGTTACTTATAGTATTTATGGATATTAGTTTCCAATATTACCTGTATTACCAACTCTAAAGTAACCCATCATTCCTGCATCTTCATGCTCTAAAATATGACAATGGTACATGTAACTGACATTAAATCTATTCCATGCTGTTCTATATGTTACTGAATGGTTTTTGGCATAGTCCCGAAGTTGGATATATTTTTTCATAACAGCATTATATCATACTATTGTTTAATATTATTTAAAATAATTTTCTATTATTTCAGATACATGTTAATGATAGGGTCATACTCAATATCTTTGTAGTGTAGTAGATTGTCCACCAAATATCGACTCTTAATACGCAACACCAATTCCTCTGGGTCAAAAGGTTTTTTAATGTAGTCATCAGCTCTTGCATTAAAGCCTTTTGTCATAGAACCTATATTGGTAAGAGCTGTAATATAAATAGTAGGGGTCTTATCTCCTGAATCTCGCAGAGCCTTTAATACATCAAATCCACTCTCTTCACCAAATAAGTTGACATCAAAAATATATAAATCAAAAGTTGAGTTATAAGTGAGTTCATAAGCTTCATGAGCATCAAAAGCACTCTCTACGTCAAAAGCTTCCATTTCCAAATAAGCTTTAAGACTATTATGCAGTGTTTTATCATTTTCTAGTAGTAGTATTTTCATCTTTGCTCTCCATAAAATCTATTATAATAGATTTTATGTAGAGAGAGTGTGCAGAGATAGTTTAATTTTTCTTAGCCACTAATCTCAACCAAAAATACCCTATAAATCCTGCCATTAACGAAGCTAACAAAATCCCTATTTTTGCTTGAAAAACAAGCTCTTGGGAATTCACAAAGGCAAGGTCTGCCACAAAGATAGACATGGTAAATCCAATACCTCCAAGAAATGCTACTCCAAAGATTTGGTTCATACTACTCTCTTTTGGAAGCCTAGCTATTTTTAACTTAATGGCTAACCATGCTGTACCAAAAATACCTAAGACTTTTCCTCCAATAAGCCCTGCAATAATTCCTAAAGATACAGGTTCAAAAACTACCTCTTCTAAAGAGGAGAAATCAATAGTTATTCCTGCATTGGCTAAAGCAAAAAGAGGAATGACAATCAACGCTACAGGTAGATGAAGTCCACGCTCTAACCTTGAAGCAGGAGTTCCTACAGCATCAATTCGGTCTTGAATATTTCGTAAAATTGCTTTTTGATTTTCATTTAGTTCGTGAACATCTCCCGTTGAAACCTTATCATACTCATCAAGTAATGTTTTTGTATGAGAAGAGAACTCATCAGGTGTTCGTTTTGGCTTAGAGGGTATTGCTAATGCTGCAATCACCCCTGCAATAGTGGCATGAACCCCTGATTCTAACATAAAGAACCATAAAAATAGTCC
>JALUKJ010000173.1 GCA_027056615.1 Campylobacteraceae bacterium
ACAATAACCCCACACTTCCTACATTTATTTATAAATCAAATATGGAATGTATTGGAAGAGGAAGACCAAAAGCAACAAGTGTAACCATAGATTTAATTATCAGACCAGAGTATTACTTGTCTAGCCGAAAAGTTTTTATAGAGTACATGCGAACCTCATTTATAGGACAAAACATTTTAGATACCATAGATAAACATACCCATAAAAGAATAACCATAACCATATCAACCAAAGGAAGACTTTACGACAGAATAAGTGGAGAGTCATTTGATGCCAAAAGAGCCAATGAAATTTGGACTACTCTTTATGAGTTGGCTGAAGATGGGAAGTTAGAGGTTTTGAAGGTTGAATCGAACAAAAAGTGAACTACCTCTAACTATCAAGCCACACTCCCATAAACACTATCTCCCCCACCATAATAGTTAGTATAAAAATGCCTATAAACCTCATCACTCCTAACTACCAACTCCTCATCAGGATAACTCTCCATTGGAAGATAGAGCAGTTTATCTTCGATAATGGTCTTAACCTGTGCTTTTACTTGCACACTCTCTCGCCATCGTTGAACTTTTAGTTTTTCTGCTTTGAGTGTTGCCAATAAATCTTTAGCAACACGCTTAACCTCATCTTGCTCTTTTTTAGTCAACGCATCTTTATACAAAAGGTCATAGAGTGCCAAACTCTCTTCATCTTCAAATCCCTCTTTAACATAGCGTTTCTCCTCTTCACTTAGTTCAGAGGCTAACACCATTAGCTCATCAAAAACCTTTTGGGTCTCTTCATAATCTTTGGCTCTGTTGTAGGCTTCAATTATCTTTTGGTACTTTTCATAAAAATCTACACGAGTAGCATTCTGTTTGAGCATCTTTTTTAACTGTTGCTCTATGGCTCTTTGTAGGTCAAATACCATCTGATTTTTTTTAGGATTTTTAGCAAAGAGTTTAGAGAGAGCATCAAAATCTAGCTTAGACATATCAATAACTACTTCCTCTTTTTTCGCCTCTTCTTTTACAAATATTGCTGTGTCAACACTGTTTTGAAGTTTTAAGATAACCTCGCTTATATCAGCCCCTTTAACCTTTTTGTTCAATCCATTATAGATTGCTTTAATAGCATCATACTGACGGACAAACGGTTGGGCTTGTGGTTCAGGAAATAGAGCTTGATATTTTTTGAACATTTCAGAAGCCAAAAGGTTAAACTTGGCTCTGCTTTCAGGGTTAACAGTAATAAGCTCCATCGCATCAGAGATATGTTTTAATCGTTCTAAAGCTGTTCCGTTAATTACTAGAAAAATATCAAACTCCAACCCTTCTAAATAGAGCCGAATCATACCAATACTCTCTTCTAACTCTTTTGCTAACTCTTCACTGGTTAGTGTTGGTTTCTCTTCTTTGCCTGAACCTCCACCCTCTCCATAGGTTGCATAAGCCTCTTGTAGTTGTTCATAGACATTGCCATAGTCAACAATCAAACCATTCTCTTTTTCATCATCATAAACCCTATTGGCTCGTGCGATAGTCTGCATGAGTGTATGCCCTTTAATGGGTTTGTCCAAGTAGACCGTACTCACACAAGGGGCATCAAATCCTGTAATCCACATGGCACAAACAATGGCTAAACGAAAAGGGTTTTTTTCATCTTTAAACTCTTTTTCCAAGTCACGATTTGCCATCTTTTCACGATGGGGTTTAATCTCTAAGCCTAGCTTTCTAAACTTATCAACTTCGTTCTGTTCGCTACTTACCACCACACAAACTTCTGTCTCTTTTATGGCTTTGTATCGTCTCTTTAGTGTCTGCTCCTCTTCTACATTTTTCGCTTTTTTAATTTTGTTTTTAAACTCTACTAGATACTCTACCCAATACTCCATAATGTAATCGTACATCTTAACAGCCGTAGGTTTGTCAAGTGCCACAAGCATTGCTTTTCCTTGGTAGCCTCGTTCGTTAAAGTGCCATACCAAATCTTTGGCAATAGCTCTAAGCCGTTTAGGTGCTGTCAATACAGGATAGTTTCGACTAAAGAGGCGTTTTAGTTTCTCCTCTTGGTCACTGTCAAGGGTTTCATTTTCAAGTATCTCTGCCATCTCATCGTTGAGTTTTGGGTTCTCTAGTTTGAGTTTTTCCCCCTTATTCACATACATCAACGGCAATGTTGCTCCATCGACTATGGCTGATTTAAAATCGTAAATCGACACATACTCTCCAAAAATATTTTTGGTTACCTCTACTTCTGTTTTAATGATGGGCGTTCCAGTAAACCCCAAATAGGAAGCATTTGGAATGGCTTTGTATCGCATATTTCGTGCAAAATCTCCCCCTTGTGTTCGGTGTGCCTCATCGGAGATAACAATAATATCTTTTCGTTCACTCAACAGTGGGTACTCTTTCTCTTTTTTAGGGTCAATAGAGAACTTATGAATAATTGTAAAGATATATTTGTGGTTCTCTTTTAGAAGTTTTCGTAAATTTTTACGGCTCTTTGCCACGCATTTACTCTCTTTTTTTATAGCCCCTACAGCTTTAAAGGTATCAACTATTTGTGTTTCAAGTTCTGACCTGTCAAGCACAATCAACACCGTAAAACTTCCCTCAAACTTTCTGTGAATTTTTTGAGATAAAAAGACCATAGAGTAGCTTTTTCCACTCCCTTGTGTGTGCCAAAATACCCCTAGTTTTCCTTGAAGTTCTGAGAGGTTGTTAACATTTTCCAAGGTTTTGTTTACCCCTAGATATTGATGGTTCTTTGCCATTATTTTAACGACATCTTCTTGGCTATCATCAAAGAGTAAAAAGTTCTCAAATATATCCAAAAGCTTCTCTTTGTCACATGTTCCTCTAAGTGTAGTCTCTAAACTCACGACCCCCTCGGTGTTCTCTTCTATGCGTTTCCACTCATGAAAAAACTTATAGGGGCTAGTAATCGTTCCTACTTTCGTTCCACTCTCATCACTGCTATCTACTCCATTTGAGAGAATGACAAATGCGTTGTTATAAAAAAGGTGAGGAATGGCATCTTTATAATCTTTGAGGTTATCATCATAGGCGTGTTTTAGGTCTCGGTGGTGGGCTTTTAGCTCTATAAAAACCAAAGGGATTCCATTGACAAAACAGACTACATCAGGTCGTCTTTTATAGAGTTGACTCTCTACTTCGAGTTGTTGCACGGCTAAAAAGTGGTTATTTTTAGCATGGTTAAAGTCAAAGATTTTGAGTGTTTTTTTCTCTAATACACCTTTGTCATTAACAAAGCTAACGTTAGCTCCTTTTTTTAAGAGCTTGTATTGTTGATGATTGATGTGACCTAAACGGCTGTCGGTTGTCTCTTTTGCTATCTGTTGATACGCCTCTTCATAAGCTTTTTGGGGAAGATTTGGGTTAAGTTTTTTGAGTTGAGGTATAAGAAACTTTTTTAGGACAACCTCTTTTTTGCTATGGCGACCAAGTAAGCCATCATCTCCAAAAGTCTCATTGCCCCATGCTCTTTCAATGTTCCAATCTAACGCTTTTAAAATGTCTATAGTGGCTTGTTCTACTAAATTGTCCTCATTATAATCATTTCCCATAAGCTCTCCCTTTTTCATTGCTTATGAATATTTTAGCACTATTTTTTAAAGTTTTGGTTATGTGTATTAGAATTAATGTTCTAAATCAATTTTATCACATACTCGTCAACTTAAGGTTTATATGTAAAACTATAGTGGAAACGGTGTAGGTCGGGTTGCCCTCATCCCGACACCAATTGGCATAAATAAA
>JALUKJ010000174.1 GCA_027056615.1 Campylobacteraceae bacterium
CTTGAGGCTATGGGAGTTGAACAGACACCAAATTTTATGCTAAATATTAAATTCCCTAACAAGTTTTCAATCTACCTTTTACTCTTTTCTGTAATGTTTATGGCTCCACTTATTGAGGAGGTGGTCTTTAGAGGTTTTTTGCTTAAAGGGTTCTCTAAAACATTTATGGGAGCAGAGGGAGCTGTGGCTCTTACCTCTTTGCTTTGGGCAGTTATGCATTTGCAGTATGAGTTTGCTTATGTGGCTGTTATCTTTATGATTGGTTTGGTTTTTGGTTATGCTCGAATTAAGACTGGGTCACTTTTTGTTCCTATGACGATGCATATGGTTATGAATGGGATTGCATCTTTGGGGTTGTTTTTTGAGAAGGGGGTGGGTTAATGTGTAAAAATATTCTACTCTCATTTTAACTATCTGCTTTCTTGTTAATTTGCAAATGGCTTACTAATATATTTTTTCCTAAAGCACCTATTTTAATAAATATGATAGAATACTCTTATATTTATCCTATCAAATTTAAAATCCTTGAAAGTACCTAGATTATAGGGTTTTAATAGATTTTAAGATGTCCTATGATACAATCTAATTGTACTACTATGTAGGACATTTAAAATTAAGGATTAATAATGAAAGAGACTCAGATAATTGAATCTTTCGAGGCTTCTATAATTGATAGTAATGGCGAAATACATCCTATAGAAGCTACTAAAAAAATTAGTAACAAATATTATAGCATAAGGAGATTAAACTTGAAAATTTGTTACGAAGATTTTATAAAAGTGCAATCAAAGCTCTGTAGAAGTAGTAAGGATATATTGATTTTTGGACATCTTTTTAAAAAAGTAGATAAAGAAAATGAACTAAGAGTTAATATAACAAAATTTTGTGAACAACACAACTACACAAGAAGCCGAGTAAACAAAATGTTACAAGAGTCAATAGAAGTAGGTTTTACAAAAAAGATGGCTAGAGGGATTTATCTTATCAATCCTTTTATTTTTAAAGGAAAAGGATGTTCCAATCAGACTATTGAAAAATTACAGAAGGAGTGGAATCTAATTTAGCTAGTATTTTTACTAAAAGGGAAAAAATGCAACAAATTAAAGCTTCTATATTTTCAAAGGCTTTTGGTCTTTTAAAAGGGAAAATCAAAGACCCTGTAGAATGGCAAAGAGCTATACGAGAAGAAAGTAATAGAGATATTTATGAAAATAAATTTTCTGAATTTGCAGGAATTTGGAAAGATAGAGATATAACCCATAAGTGCATTAGGGAACAAGCTTGGAGATGATATTTTTGAGGATAAATCTGATACACTTATTAAAAATATATAATTAAAAGGAGTAGCTATGCAACTAACACTAAATAAAGATATACAAGAGCTAAAGCATACTATTAAAATTAGTACAGCTTTAATGCTTTTTAAAAATGGTAAATTTTTGATAGAACAAGCTAATCATTTTGCTAATCTCTCTTTGAATGTATACTGAATGGTTAAAATATAATAAATCAAGTTATCTATCTTGTAAAACTAAAAAGAAAATAGTATAAGTTATAGTTAGGGTATTGATAAATGAGTAAAGAATATAAAAATATAAAATTCACAGACTTCTGTTCAGGAACAGGAGGAGGAAGAATCGGTTTAGAAAACTTAGGCATGACCTGCTTAGGTTTTAGCGAAATAGACAAAGACGCAGAAAAAACATACCGAGAGTTTTTCGGAAAAGATGAGGTAAACTATGGTGATTTAATGAAGATAAACCCCAATGATTTACCCAATAAGGAAACCAATGAATAAACTACTCCTCTTTCTAACCCTATCAACCCTCTTCGTACAAGCCGACATCTTCGACTTCCAAACCATAGAAAAAGCCAACCAAGCCTACCAAAAAGGCAACTACATATACTCTGTAAAACTATTTAACTCTTTAAAAAAAGATGACCCAACGGTAGCCTATGACAAAGCCAATGCACTCTATAAAGCAGGAAATTATAATGAAGCTTTAAAAGAGTATGCTAAAGCAAAAGGGGTTAATGAGGCTGAGAGATTGCACAATGTGGGGAACTGTTACTTTAAAAAGCAAGATTATAATCATGCAATTAAGAGTTATGAGAGAGCATTGAAGATGAGAGAAGATGTAGATACTCGTCATAATTTGGAGTTAGCAAAAAAGAAGAAGAGAGAAAAAGAGAACAATAAAAAAAAGAATAAAGATAAAAAGAAGCAAAATAAGAAAAAAGAGAACCCTAAAAAGAAGAATAATCAAAAGAAGCCTAAAAAAGAGAAACAAGATGATAAAAAAGATAGAGATAAGAAGGTGGAAAAGCCAATGACCACTAAAGAGATAAGAAAAAAAGAGTTAAAACATATGATGAATAAGTTGTCAAAAAAGAAAATGCCTACTTTGATGTATCAGTCAAATCAAAAAAAAGGAGAACGTAATGATACGCAGAATCCTTGGTAGTCTGATTTTTTTAACTTTTACTACTCTTTATGCAGGAAGTATCTCAGCAATATTAGATAGTCAAGATGTTTTTGAGGGCGACACAGTCATATTAACTTTAGCTGTAACAGGAAAAAATATTGACTATATACCAGATATAGATGAGATAGCAGGACAAAAGATTTTAACTCTTCAACGTCGTTCAGGAAGCAATTTTGTACAAGTAGATGGTGTTAATAGTATGGAGAAGACACAGACTTTAATGTTGGAGTTTAAACCTGAACACAACTTGACTATTCCATCTTTTTCTGTAAAGGTTGATGGAAAGTTAGAGAGTACAAAGCCCATAAATTTAACAGTTAAAAAATTACCAACAGGTATGAAAAAAGAGAATCCTAACTTTTCGTTAGATGTTAAGATAAGTAAAAATAGTTTCTATTTAGGAGAGTCAGTTCTACTTACGGTCTATTTTAAACAAAGAACAGATGTAGATATAATGAAGATAAATTATAAGCCTCCTATATTTAAAAATTTTTTCTCTAAGCAACTTGGTGATAGTAAAACTTACAAAAAAGGTGCTTATACGATTCAAGAGTTGAACTATTTGCTTATTGCTAAGAAGAGAGGAAAATTAATACTTGAACCTGCTCATGCAAAGGTAGCAAAAAGAATAAGAGAACAACAGATGGGTGGGTGGTATATGGATGTTCCCAAGTGGGTAGAGGTCTCTTCTGATTCACTTATTGTTAATGTAAAAGCTCCTACAGAGGCTCATGATATTGTAGGAGACTATAGATTAACTCAAAAGATTGACCATACTAAAGTCAAAGCCGATAAACCTGTGCACTTAACCATAGAGCTGTTAGGAGAGGGTACGTTAGATGACTATGAGGGGGTAGAGTTTAAGATACCTAACGTAACAGTCTATGCTAATGAGGCAAAGGTTAAGAGTACACTTGTGGGAAAAGTGTTACATAGTCACTATAGTAGAAGTTTTGTTTTTGTTTCTGACCATAACTTTACTATTCCCTCTAAAACTATTAGAGTCTACAACTATAAAACTGGAAAGGTAAAGGTCTTAAAGACAAAAGCCTATAATATTGAAGTTGAAGGGGCAAAAGTAGCACAAAGTGGCTCTGTGGTTCATACTAAAAATCCTATTAATTTTTTAGGTGCTAAGACTTCTAATCAGATTAGACTTCCAACTTTTTTAGCACTCTTTTTAGCATTTGTTTTAGGTGTGGTTGTGACCTACTTTTTTAAATATCTACCAAAAGTAAACATCTGGAAGCCAAAA
>JALUKJ010000175.1 GCA_027056615.1 Campylobacteraceae bacterium
GGATTAGAGTATTTGAAAAGTATTTTGAGCAATGTAGAGCATAAAATGTATGAATTTTTGGAGATGGTTGAGTTATTTGGAATGTATTTAAATAGGGTTAACTTTGAGCCTAGGAAAACTAGTATTTAAATTTGTGGGTGGTAAGTATATTCATTTAGAATCGGAGACTTTAGTCCTGAATAAGGCGAGGCTAAATCCACAATGCTAATGAATTAAGGAATAAATATTCAAAAACTGTAGGTTCGATTTCATCGAACGGATTGTTTTATGGGCTTCAATTTTTTGTTCGATAAAATAGAACCTACAGGATTTGGGCTTAATTCAATGGCATTGAGCTAAATCCATCGGTTCCAATATTTTTTAAATTAATTTTGGGTATCTACTTACTTCCTGTCGATGGAAAGCTAGATAGTAAAAACTGGGTTGCCATAAGTTGGTTTAAACATGTTGAGTACAAAGAGGGGAATATTTCATGCTCTTTTGATAAACGGCTAAAACCTTATCTAATTGGAATCAATAACCGATTCTCAAAAGGTTCACTCTCCGTACTGTTACCAATGAGAAGCAGATACAGCAAAGAGATATATATGCTTCTTGCCTATGACGCATTTAGAGGATTTTATGAAGTCGAGGTAGAGAGTTTAATGAAGAAATTAAAAGTCCCTAAAAGCATGTTGGTTTATGCTGACTTTAAAAGAAAAGTCCTACTCCAAGCACAAAAAGATTTAGATAAATTTTCAGACATTATATTTACATTTGAAGAGATAAAAAAAGGAAGAAGAGTACACCGACTAAAGTTTAATATCAAGCGTAATCTCAATGATTTGACCATGTTTATTAAAGTCATTCGAGAACTCTATGTCAATAAACCACTTATCAAAACATCTGATGGAATAATTCAATGCTCTACAAAAGGGAATCTATATTTTAAAAATTCCGTAGAAGAGATACACCCTAAAAAGGCTAAATTGTTATGGGAAAAGTTACATGAGAATAGGGATAGGCTTTTGGTTTTTGAAGAGTCTAGAAAAGAGCTGTTGGCGACTATAGAGAGGCTTGGGGGTTAAGGGGGATTTGTAAAAATTCACTCCTTTATATTCTCTCTCTTCAATCTAAACTTTGTTTTAGAAAGTGTGAAGTAAAAATCTTATTTTGCTATAATTACATAAATCATTTTAAAAGTTAAATCAAGGGTATAAAAGATGAACATACTAAGCCTATTCGACGGCATATCAGGTGCAAGAATTGCCCTAGAAAAACTCAATATTCCTATAACAAATTATTATGCCAGTGAAATAGATAAATATGCGATACAAGTTTCAAAAGAGAACTATCCTGACATTATTCATCTAGGAGATATAAGAGATATTAAAGCTTCTGATTTACCTAAAATAGATTTGCTTATTGGTGGTAGTCCTTGTCAAGATTTAAGTAATGCACAAAAAGGATTAGGTTTAAAAGGCGAAAAATCAAGGCTCTTTTATGAGTATATCCGACTTTATAAAGAGTTAAACCCTAAATACTTTCTACTTGAAAATGTCAAAAATAAATGGGGCAATTTGATGAGTGAAATTATTGGTGTTGATTTTGTAGAGATAAACTCCTCTCTCTTCTCTGCCCAATCACGACCAAGATACTATTGGACAAATATTAAGTTTCCATCTATACCACAGAAACATCACTCTGAACGATTAGAAGATATTGTCGTTAAAAATGTAGATGAAAAGTACTATTTTAACAAAGATGGGCTTGATGAGTTTATAAAAGAGAATCTAATATTTAATAAAGCCCCTACAAAAGATGGAATTGTTAAACTTTTTGATGTACCAAAAACCATTATAAATGACCATGAACGACAAAGAAGAGTCTATTCTTTAAAGAGTAAATCTCCTACACTATTGGCTCGTACAGATACAACTAAGATATACGATGGTAAAAGAGTTCGTAAAATAACACCCTTAGAGAGCGAGAGATTACAAAATATTCCAGATGACTATACAAGTTCTTGTAGCGACACCCAACGGTACAAGATGATTGGAAACGGCTTCAATATCAATACCATTGTTCACATCTTAAAAGGGCTAAAAAATGAACCGTTTGAGGTTAGAAAAAAAGAGCAACAAGTTTTCTACACTAAACCATATCAACCAAAACTATTTGCATGATAAGATTTATTGACCTCTTTGCAGGGATTGGTGGTTTTCGTTTGGCTTTTGAGAGTGTGGGGGCAAAATGTGTTTTTTCTGCTGAAATAGATAAACATGCTTGTAGCACCTATCAAGCAAATTTTGGAGATTATCCACTCTATGATGTCTCCAAACTAGACCCAAAAGAGATACCTAATTTTGATATTTTATGTGCTGGGTTTCCCTGTCAACCTTTTAGCATTGCAGGAGAGAGAAGAGGTTTTTGTGATACAAGAGGAACGCTTTTTTTTGATATTGAGCGAATAATAGAAGAAAAACAGCCCAAAGCTTTTATACTTGAAAATGTCAAAGGTTTAACAAGTCACGACAAAGGAAAAACGCTAAAGGTTATTATAGAGACATTAGAAAAAAAGTTAGACTATAGAGTTTTTTATGAAGTTTTAAACTCTAAAGATTACGGAGTCCCACAAAATAGAGAACGAATCTATATTATAGGGTTCAAAGACAAAACTATAGATTTTAAATTTCCTGATAAACTAAATAAAGAAATAGATTTAAATGATATATTAGACGACAACCCCATAGGCTCTGAAATATCTGATACAGCCAAATTTAATGTAATCGAAAATCTAAAACAGCATAAAAAGTATAATGAGATAAAAGATAATCCTCTACTCTTAGCCTATGAGATAAGAAAATCAAGAGCTACCTTTAGATATGACAATCTATCCCCAACACTTACAGCCAAAATGGGAACGGGTGGCAATAATGTACCCGTACTCGTTAATCAGATGAGAAAGCTTACTACTCGTGAGTGTTTGAGGATTCAAGGTTTTCCTGATAGTTTTTGGATTGAGCCTAATAAGGCTCAGAGTTATAAGCAGATTGGGAATAGTGTTAGTGTGCCTGTGGTTAGTTTATTAGCTTATAAAATAAAACAAACTTTTTAATCAAATAGCTTAGGTTGTTTTACTTTAATCTTTTTTTGCTTATTTTTTGATATTTCAGCTACAACTTCTTTTTCAATAGTATGACCATCATCATCAAATTTAAATGGTAAGTCTAATTGTCCTTTTTGTCTATCTTTAATTTTTTGAAAGTTATACCACATATGTTCCATACTATCAGATAGTTGAAATAAAGTTATACATTTATTTATCTGTTCTTTTAAATGTGGATTTCCTATATCAATTGTTAATGATTGATGTAATCTAGCTGTTTTGTTTCCTTTTAAACTTTTTGGTGTATTTTTTTCTAATTCTTCTAATACGCCATTAGGTAATTCTTCATAAATAAGTTTTTTTGTCCATGTTCCTATTACTCCAGGTCTTTTTTTTATTCCATTAACATTAAAATCCCATCCATTCAGTCGAAATAATTCTTTATAAAAAATATCAGGAAACATCTCTTTTTCTCTGATTTATCCCCACCCTTGATATTTCTATTCCATGCTTGAAAAGTGAGTTTTCCAATTGAGATAGCACCTTTTGAGTTATTGTTTGCAATCCAATCTACTATTTTATCACTCTTGCAACAAGTTCCATTTTCCACTGTTCCATAATATACAAACTCTGCTGAACTGTTAGAGTG
>JALUKJ010000176.1 GCA_027056615.1 Campylobacteraceae bacterium
TTACCTTTTTTTATTGTTGCTTTTGTATGCATTCCCATGCAGGAGTGATGGGAACGAGAGAAACGATGGAAATAAAAAAGTGGATATTTAATCACTGGGGTGTGAAGTTGGGTGTGAAGTTGGGGTGTGAAGTTGTGGCTACCCTAAACATGGCAAACAAAAATACTTAAAACCATGAAATTGTAATTTAAAGCTCTTATCTCTTCAAGACCCACGTAGGTTCGGTAACACCGAACATTTAAACATAAACAAAAAACATCTTCTCTCTCCTCTTATTTCTGTTCGGTGTTACCGAACCTACTACATCTGTCCAATTGACAACTCCACCCCCTAAAGGAGGTGGAGTTGTCAAAGTGATACTTATCAATAGAATAGTTTAAAAATTTAATTATAATATCTACTATGAAAGAAAATCAAAAAGTAGTACTTATAACAGGAGCAAGTAGTGGTATGGGTAGAACCACAGCACTTTACTTATCTAAACAAGGTTTTATGGTATATGCAGGTTCAAGAACACCTGAAAAACTTTTTAATATAGAATCTAAAAATCTACACCCCATTAAACTAGATATTACAAGTTTCCAAAATATCAAAGAGGCTATTGCTCCTTTAGAGAAGATTGATATTCTTATAAATAATGCTGGGTATGGCTTAGTCTCTACTGTAGAAGATGTAACAGAAGAGGAGATGTTTCATCAGTTTAATATCAATGTTTTTGGAGTCTTGCGTGTCTGTAAAGCAGTTATTCCAACGATGCGTTCTCAAAATAGTGGAATAATTATAAATATCTCCTCTTTTTTAGGGAAGATAGGACTTCCGTTACTAACTTTTTATAATGCGAGTAAATATGCTGTAGAGGGTATTACCGACTCACTTCGCTATGAACTAAAAGATTTTAATATACGAGTACATTCCATTATGCCAGGCTTTTTTGATACCAACTTTGCAAGAGATAATTTAGTTATAAATAAAAAAACATTTGAAGAGAACTCTGCATATTCTAAGTTAGTATCTACTTTAGCCCCACAAATTGTAGAGCAGATTAATAATGGTAATGATGCCCTAGAGGTAGCCAAACTGATTTTAGAAATTATAGAAAAAGATGATTTTATTGCACGACAAACAGCAGGAGATAAGGCTAAAAAGTTTATCCCAATGAAAAGAGAGTTGAGTGATGAGGATTTTGAGCGTAGGGTTAGAGACTACTATAATCTATAGGCTAAACAATGGATAGTTTTTTCTTTAATATTACAGATACAAAATATAAAGTTACTAAACTTTTTAAAAATAACAAAGAGTATATAAACAGGGTTGACATATCTAATGGTATTGTCTTTTTAGAGAGTAAATTATTAAAACAAGAGAGAACCATTACACTTAATAATTTAGATAGAATGGTTATATTAGTTATGGTAAATGGTGCAAAAGTTTTGATTAAAGACCATATCCAAAATCAGGAGAGTGTAGTAAAAGAGGGAAATATTGGAATATTTTGTTCATCAAAGCAAGATATGGCTATCTCTTTACCTAAGTCTGAAAAATTAGATATTTTTATACTCTTTATAGCCGATTTCTTTCTTAAGCGTTATTTGAGTGGAAACCAAAATGAACCTATTGATTTTCTATATCATAAGATACAAAAAGATACCTCTTTTGAAAAAATAGACCTTTTACCCATTGATGCATTAAGTCTCTATAGTATTGAAAAATTATTAAATGTCTCAGCTACAGATAGAATGCAGAGCATTAGAGCAGAAAACCGTGTAATAGAGTTTATAATACACATTTTTAGCTTACTTGATATTAATATAGAGGGAGTAAACAAAGATGAGTTAGAGTTAGCTTCTAAAGCTAAAGATATTCTATTACAAGATTTTATCTCTCCTCCAACAATTAAAGAGATTGCACACCTTTGTGCTACAAATGAGTCAAAACTTAAAAAAGTATTTAAAAAAGTTTATCAGATTACACTTTATGGTTATGTGCAGAAACTTCGTTTAGAAGAGGCAAATCTTTTACTTAAAGAGAAAAATTTAACCATAGGAGAGATAGCAAAAAAAGTTGGCTACAGACATCAAGGATATTTTTCTAAACTCTTTTTTGCTACTTATGGTGTCTATCCTAAAGCACTTTTAAAATATTAAAATTCTTTTTGTGCTAAAATAAAAATCCTCTTGTGCTAAAAAGCTATTGATTCTTTTTTTTGATTTAACTATACTTAATCTATATCAAATAATAAGGAACACGATATGTCAAAAGTAGTATTAATAACAGGTGCAAGTTCAGGTATGGGTAAATTAACAGCAGAGTTTTTAGCAAATAATGGATATATAGTTTATGCAGGAACAAGAGATGTATCATCACAATCAAAAGATGAGAATTTAAAAATAATCTATATTGATGTAACTAAAACAGATAGTATTAAAAATGCTGTTGAGACCATTATAAAAAATGAAGGAAAAATTGATGTATTGGTTAATAATGCAGGATATGGACTATTAGCTACAGTTGAAGATGGTACAGATGAAGAGATATTTAATCAGTTTAATGTAAATGTCTTTGGAGTACTTAAAGTTACACGAGAAGTATTGCCATATATGCGAAAAGAAAAGAGTGGCGTAGTTATAAATATCTCTTCATTCTTAGGTAAAATGGGACTACCTCTTTTAGCACACTATAATGCAAGTAAATATGCAGTTGAGGGCATTGTTGACTCGTTAAGATTTGAAACTTTACCTTATAATGTTAGGATACATTCAATCCAATCAGGACTATTTGGGACAAATTTTGTAAAAAAAGGTTTAGTAGCAAATAATCAAACTACAAGTGAAGAGTCACCATATAAAGAGTTAGTATCTCACTTTGTGCCTATTGTAGCAAAAGCTATTAATGAAGGACCAAATCCTCAGGCTATAGCAGATGCAGTAAAAGAGATTATTGAAAATGAAGATGCTGATATTTTTGTACCTGTAGGTGTAGAAGCAGAAACATTTGTTCCTCTACGAAAAGAGTTAAGTGACAAAGCATTTGAACAGAAGATAAAAGAGACATTTGCTATCTAAAAGGAGGTTATTATGAAGAGATTATTTCACCCCATTGCTATTACTTCTTATGTACTAGGATTAATTATATCTTTACCATTTATATTGCCAAGTAAAAATATAAAAAAATATAGTGATAATGAGCTAAGAGAGATGGCACTCTCTACTAATATCTCTCCTGTACCAAAGAGCTATAAAGAGCTACTTAAAGTGGTGGATAATCCTCAAAATCCTATGAGTAGAGAGAAGATAACTTTAGGGAAAGAGCTTTTTTTTGATACACGCCTCTCACGAGACAAAACTCTCTCTTGTGCCTCTTGTCATAAGCTTGAAGAGGGGGGAGATGATAATCTACCAACGGCTATTGGTTTTCATGGAAGAGCAAACCCTTTTCATCTAAACTCTCCAACAGTACTTAACTCTGCTCTAGCAAAAGCCGAGTTTTGGAATGGTAGAGCTAAAGATGTAGAGGAACAAGCAGGAGGACCAGTTCAAGCACCTTTTGAGATGAATATGACACCTAAAGAGGTGGAGCAACGACTTAATAAAGATACTGAACTTGTAGATAGATTTAAAAATATTTTTCATAAAGAGCATATTACTTTTGAAAATGTACGAAAAGCCATAGGAGCTTATGAGCGAACACTTCTAACAAGAGGTGCTTACGATAAATTTTTAGAGGGAGACAACAATGC
>JALUKJ010000177.1 GCA_027056615.1 Campylobacteraceae bacterium
GAAACTTAAAGGTATTGAGATTAAATCAATTGACGATATCTTTAAAATACCTATTTTAGAAAAAGATGACTTGAGAAGAGAAGATATATTATCTAAGACTAGTGATACATGTTATGTAGGCTATACAGGGGGTTCAACTGGAAAATCATTAAAATATTTTTTAACCAAATATGATTATATTGAAAGACAAGCATGTTTGGATTTTTTTAGAGGTATGCATGGATATAAGTTTAAAGACAATATTGCTTGGTTCTCTGGTAAAGAAATAATTACAGACAAAGAAGTGAAACAAAATATTTTTTGGGTAAAAGATTGGCTAAATAACATAACTTATTATTCAACATTCCATATGAAAGATATATATATAGATAGTATGATAGATAATTTAAATAAAAGTAAACCTGAGTATTTCAGTGGATTCCCCTCTGCTATTTATGAATTAACAAAAAGATGGAAAGATACAGGTAAGCCTATAAAATTTAAACTGAATGCTATTTTTGTAACATCTGAACCATTTTTGGACTATCAAAGAGAACTAATTCAGAAATTTTTTAATTGTCCTGTACCTGATCAATATGCTTCTAGTGAGGGGGCACCTTTTATATATGAGTGTAATAAAGGACAATTACATTATGATATGTATTCAGGTATTTTTGAGAAAAAAGATAAAGATGATTATGAAAGTCAGATATTAGTTACATCTTTTACAACTAAGAAAATGCCTTTGATAAGATATAATATAGGAGATAAAATAATTTTTGAAACAGAGGATAAACAATGCACATGTGGTAGCAAGATGCCACTTGTTAAAAAAATTATAGGCAGGGAGATGTCTTTTGTATATTCAAAAGAGAGAGGTAAAGTTGGTATTACCAATATTGCAAATGCAATTAAATACATTAACGGTATTGATAACATTCAATTAGTACAAGACGAGACTACCAAGATAGAAGTGAAGTTAGTAATTTCGTCTGGAGTTAATAAAATGCAAGTACAAAAAGAGCTTGATTATGAATTAAGATATAGATTAGGTAAATATATAGATTTGATATATAGCTTTGTAGAATATATACCTTGTGAAAAGAATGGTAAATATTTGATGATTAAAAATAATTTGAAATTTCTTAAAAATAAAAAATAACTGTAGTTTATATTGATGTTTGAAATGTGGAGAGAAAAGTGGGGTTGATTAATTGATAATTGATAATTATTTTTGGAATATTTAATGAAAAAAATTGTAATTAGTATTAATACAATATGGAATATATATAATTTCCGTTTGGGGCTTATAAAGGCTTTTCAAAAAGAGGGGTATAAGGTTTATGCATTAGCTCCTAAAGATGAGTATAGCATTAAATTGCAAGAAATAGGCGTAGAGTGTATCGATATATTTATGAACAATAAAGGAACTAATCCTATAGAAGATATTAAGACAATTTGGGAGTATTATAAAATTTATAAAAAAATTAAGCCTGATGTTGCTCTGCATTATACTATTAAGCCTAATATTTATGGAACTATAGGGGCAAAGTTAGCAGGGGTGAAGGTTGTTAATAATATTTCAGGGCTTGGAACTGTATTTTTAAATGACTCTATCTCTTCTAAAATTGCTAGAAATTTATATAAAATTGCTCTTAGGTTTTCGGATAAAGTGTTTTTTCAAAATCCACATGATAGTGAGCTTTTTGTTAAAAATAAGTTAGTTAAAAGCAATAAAACAGACCTTTTACCAGGTTCTGGTATAGATACAAAAAAGTTTAAACCTCTTAATAAAGAGTATCAGGATAGTAAATTTAAATTTTTATTTATAGCAAGGCTTGTTAAGGATAAAGGTATTATAGAGTATGTCGAAGCAATACGCATAATTAAGAATTATACTGATGTAGAATTTCAAGTTTTGGGTGCGTTTTATCCTGGTAATCCAACAGCAATTACAAAAGAGCAGATGCAAAAATGGCAAGAAGAAGGGGTTGTTAATTATCTTGGCACAAGTGATAGAGTTAGCGAAATTATTAAAGAGTGTGACTGTGTAGTATTGCCATCTTATCGAGAGGGGCTTTCAAGAGTTTTATTAGAAGCTGCTAGTATGGCAAAACCAATAATTACTACCGATACTCCTGGTTGTAAAGATGTAGTTGAAGATGGAGTGAACGGATTTTTATGTAAAGTAAAAGATGCTGATTCTTTAGCTATACAGATAGAGAAAATGTTGAATCTAAGCACTAAACAAAGAGAAGAGATGGGAAAAAGAGGAAGAGAAAAAATTATAAAAGAGTTTGATGAAAAAATAGTGATTGAGAAGTATTTGGAAACAGTTATGTTAATTCCGACTATACTGTACCCCATCAAGACCACTTAAATAGAAGGGGTCGAATAGAAGGGGTCGAGTCACAAATACAATGTAACCGTTCATAAATATCTATAGAAAACTATATGTTAGCAAAATTATATAATCTTCGATACTTTTCAACGTTTGTAGGTACTTTATGGGCTAATTAAAGCTTATTACAAGTTCTTTTTGCAGAAATCTTGCTCCCTACTTTATCTCCCTAACCTATCGTATTACCGAATTGGTGGGACTTTGTAATGTATTTATCAAATAAAACCGACTATGGGTCTTTGTTTTATATGTGTTAGATTAGATTTATTTCAGCCATCTTGCTCCACAAAACCATAGTATCTCTTAATGTATATTTGATAGTCTATTTTTTTTAGACAAAAAATTATAGCATAATATATAATATAAATCAATACTTATACACATATTTATACAACTTTTCTATTAACTGTTAGTATCCTTTTTAATAACCTGAGTTCGACGGAATACCACTTTTATATCACTCTCTAAGCCCCAACAAAATAGTCTCACACTCTTCAAGCTCAAAAGCAACAGCCTCTTCATTCCTTGAAAGGGTGGCAATCTTGCCACTATCACTACTTTTTATAGAGACTTTTACTCCAGTTTTAAACTCTTCAATTTTATAAACCTTAAATCTCATATTGTCTAAAACAATATTCATACCAAGATAACGCTCATTTAGCTCTTCTATTGTGGGCTTTTTTGTAAAGTCTACTACTTTTCCTATTTGGTCTCTGTTGTTGTAGAGATATTTCCAAAAATCATTAACTTGAACAGGATTTTTAAGTTGTATAACTTCACCTGATGGGGTTGAAATGCTCAATTTGTTGTAGCTGTTAATGTAAAATTTAGTCTCTTTGACCCAACCTTTTACGCCATTACAGATTGGTTCAGATGTCTCTCCAAACTCTTTAGTTACGGTTTCTATTAGCTCTGTAAAGCCTAAATTGTCGTATTTGGTGCTACTATCTTCTTCTAAAGCCTCTTCTAATAGTTGCTCCTCTTTTGACTCTATGGCTTTAAGATTTTTCATCTGCTCTTTAAGCTCATTAATCTCTTCTTGTAGATTTTTTATAATTTGTTTTTCACTTGCTTTATAGTAACTTGCATTGTATTCTAAGCCTTTAGGCAAAACAGAAATTCCCCTAACACGAGCATTTCCCCAAGAGGGAACGGTTATCATCTGAACTTCAATAAGCTCCATTGCTTTTAACACTCTAAGCGACTCTTCAAGCGTCTTTTCGCTTATTTGTGGTAAATCTTGATGAAATTTTTTATTGGTAAGTGCAAAAAAAGAGCCAACTTTTGTTGCCCACATCATGGAGTTAATAATATATGCCATAATATCAACTTGGGTGTGGG
>JALUKJ010000178.1 GCA_027056615.1 Campylobacteraceae bacterium
TTTTGACCTCTTCTAAAAAAATGACCGATGAAGACCTTTTACATTGGGAGGAATTTGTTAAAAATGATGTTCTTCCAGACTTCTCTAACATAAAAGATATTTTACTTCGTAATAAACTTAATAATATATTGGAAAAAAAGTATTTTGTCACACTTTGTAAAGTAGAAAGAGGAAGAGTTTTTGTAGGTTTAGTCAATGGTAAATATACTATCTCAGAGCAAGAGTGGGGAGATAGTTTTATTAAAAAAACAGATAGATTAGCTAGATTAGAAGATATAATTTTATCAGATATCAAAAGTGTCGCTAACGAAAATCTTGAAATTGCAAAGAGTAAATTTTATAGGTTACTTGTGATTTTTGTTGTTTTGTTTACTCTCTTGTTGGTTGCTATATATATCTATTCTATTATAGAGAAAAACTCTAGGCTTCTCTCTGATACTCTAAAAGATATAGAAGCAGATTTAGATGAGAAGCAAAAAAGAGAGATTAAAGAGGTTCTGAAAAAAAATGACACTCAAGAGATTTATAAGTTCTTAGCAAATGCTATTAAAGAACCAAGTAGGGCAAAAGATTATTTTTTAGCAAATATGTCACACGAGATTCGTACTCCACTCAATGGTATTATTGGGTTTACCAATATTTTAAAAGATACAGAGTTAGATGAAGAGCAGAGTGAGTTTATTAATATTATTGAAGAGAGTTCTAATAACCTTTTAACCATAGTCAATGATATTTTAGATTTTTCTAAAGTTAGTGCTGGAAAAGTAGAGCTTGAAAATATCTCATTTAATGTTATGGAAAAATTTGAAGCTAGTGTTGACTCTTATGCAGCTAAAGCAGATGAAAAAGATATAGATTTGAGCCTCTATATTGACCCAAATCTTCCTATTGAATTGGTTGGTGATTCAAATAAAATTTCTCAGATTATGGTTAATCTCCTTAGTAATGCTGTAAAGTTTACTAAATCAGGTGGAGCTATTAATGTTACTATAGAAAAGAAGTCTGAAACATTAAAAGATGTTAGTGTTTATTTTGCTGTAAAAGATACAGGAATAGGTATTAGTAAAGAGCAACAGAGTAAAATATTTGATGCCTTTTCTCAAGCTGATGCAAGTACTAGTAGAAAATTTGGTGGAACAGGACTTGGTCTTACTATTTCAAGTAAATTTGTTGAACTTATGGGTGGAGAGTTGACAATAGAGAGTAAAAAAGATGTAGGAACAACTTTCTCTTTTTTAATAACACTGAACAAGTCAGATAAATCTACTAGAAGAGTTATTCCTAAATTAAGTAGCTTAAGGGTAGCATATATAGGTGAAACTAAAAATAGTATTGATAAAAATCTTGAACGCTATATTAGCTATACAAGAGCTAATTTAAAGAAGTATGATTATGAAGATATTTTTATAAAAAAAGAATCATTATCGGAAGATATTATATTTGTTGAACATAGTACAATAAAAAACAGTACAGAGATGCGTTCTCTTTTAGAGTTCAATGCAAAAGTAATTCTTCTTACTGATACTAAAATAAAAACTTTTAAGAGTAATATAAAAGATAAAATTGCAAAAACTATCTATAAGCCTATTAACTTTACAAAAACCATAAAAGCATTAGAAATAAATCATAGTAGCGATAGTAGTTTTAATAAAGAGATAGCAAAAGTTAAAACTATTAACTCCAATAAAGTATTTAAAGGTTTAAATGTATTGGTAGCAGAAGATAATATTATTAATCAAAAGCTTATTAAGAGTATTTTAACTGGATTTGATATTGATGTAACAATAGCAAACAATGGAGAGGAGGCAGTTGAGCAGTATAAAAAAGAGCAGTATGATATTATATTGATGGATATTCAAATGCCTATTTTGACTGGAGTAGAAGCTTCACAAAAGATTCTTAAATATGAAAAAGAGAATAGTTTAAAACATACTCCAATTGTTGCTCTAACAGCTAATGTTATAGAGAGTGACAAGAGAAAATATTTAACTTCTGGTATGGATAGATACCTAAAAAAGCCTATTGATGTTGAAGAACTTATAGCTATTATAGAAGAGTATTTCCCTATTCAAAAACTTCGAGACTCTCTTGATTTAGAGTATAAGAGTATTAAGAATTGTAAAAAGTTAAATATTATACTCTATAAAGAGTTAGATTTAACAGGAAAAATATACTCAGCTGTTTTAACTAATTTGGGCTATAACGTAGATACCTATAGCGATACAAATGAGTTTGTAGAACAACTCAATAAGAAAAAGTACTCTTTTGCTCTCTTTGATGATGCTCCATTTAGAAAGATTAATTCAGATGAGTTAGTAGTTGAGATTATACGAGATAGTGGAGCTATACCTATAACATTTGTAGAGAAAGAGAACAGTAACAACTGCTGTGCAACACTCCATCTCTTAGATGGAGTAAAAGAGATTGAGCATAAGCTTATGTGTTCGTAGAGTTATGCGAAACTAAGTATTCGTTTTTTAACAGATAACAATGTCTCTTTAGTAGTTTTAGACTCTTTTTTAGGCTTAGCAATACGCTGAATATTAAGTAGATGTTTTGCTGTAATATTATCGGTTGTTATATTACGACCACCTGAACCACAACCAAGGGTAAGAGAGGGGCTAAGGTTATTGTATACTCCACCTACAGCTCCTTGTGCTGATGGACTATTAACAATAATCCTACCTGCATTAATTACCATAGAATATTCTATAATTTTATTTTCATCATTTGAGAATATACTTGCCGTATGCCCTTTTCCTCCATAGTTATTTATTTCTAAACAAATTCTTAAAGCATCTTGAAAATCATTCGCTTCATAAATAGCAATAACAGGTGCTAAAATTTCTGAAGAGAGAGGGTATCCTTTTCCAATATTTGTCTGTTTAGCAACCAATAAAGAGGTATGCATAGGGACATTTAGTTTTGCTTTTTTAGCAATAAAGTTTGCTGTTTTCCCTACAATACTACTTGACATCATCTCTCGTTCTTTATCATATACAACCTCTTCTAAGGCTTTTATCTCTTCATTTGGAACAATATAAGCACCATGTTTTTCTAAAGCTTTTAATGCTCTTTGCATATTTTTCTTTTCAACAATAATTGCTTGTTCACTAGCACAGATTGTACCATTATCAAATGTTTTTGAAAGTATAATTTTTTTAATTGCCAATTCAGTGTTAAAAGAGTTTTCAATAAGTACAGGAACATTTCCCGGACCAACACCTAAAGCAGGTGTTCCTGAACTATACGCTGCATTGACCAAACTTTCACCTCCTGTTGCTAAAATAAGAGCTAAACGTTTGTCTTTCATAAGTTTTTGAGTCTCTTCTCTAGTGGAATTTTTAATCCATTGAATACAATCTTTAGGGGCTCCTGCTTTTAATGCAGTTTTATATAATAATTCAGCTGTATAACTACAAACACCTTTCGCACGAGCTGGTGAACTAATAATAATAGGATTTCTTGTTTTAAGAGCAATTAAAATTTTAAACATTACTGTAGAGCTAGGATTGGTAGATGGAACAATGGCTAAAATTGGTCCAATAGGTTGGGCTACTTCTATAATGTTTGAATTATTATTTTTAGAGATAACTCCAACTGTTTTTAAATCTTTAATATCTTCATAGATGTATTTTGTTGCTAAAATATTTTTAGTTACTTTATCTTCCCATTTTCCAATGCCTGTTTCAGAAACTGCCATTTTTGCCAATACAATAC
>JALUKJ010000179.1 GCA_027056615.1 Campylobacteraceae bacterium
GGTATTGTTATGGAAATTGAATTTTAATATCACGTTCGATGAAATCGAACCTACAAGATTTGAGCTTATTTCATTGGCATTGCCAAGGAGGGATAGGAACAAGCTAAAAATAGAAAGAAATTTTATTATTATATAAATAAATTTGTTATAAAATGTGTGAAACGAAAGTCAAATAGAAGAAGTGAAGCCCCGAGCTGAGAAAACCAACGGTTGGAAGGTTTTAATGTTGGAGATGAATGGTCTAGGAGGAATAAGTGATTGTTATCACCTACTCCACTACATCTTTAATTCACAATAAGATTATGGTCAGGTACTTATTCGCTTATCGCAAATAACTTCCATACTTTTTCTTATAACCTTCTTTAATTTTCTGTGCTAATTGATGTACTGCCATTGAATAATATGTACTATGGTTATAACGAGTTATAACATAAAAGTTTTTTGCTCCATACCAAAGCTCATCATAGTTATATCGGTCTAGTTTAAGTAGTCTAACTTTTCCACTATAGTTCCATTTTTTATTTTTTGGGGCTATGCCTTTTAAGTCTGTTCTTAAATATTTATGAATATAACCCGTTTCTCTTTCATTGAATCGATTCCCTTTATATGAAACTCTTGTTGCTATAAGTTCTCCCATTTGCCAACCATTTTTTTTAAAATAGTTGGCAATTCCTGCAATGGCATCAGAGGTTGTCTGCATACTTCTTTTACCATCTTTGTTAAAATCAACAGCATAAGCGTAACTACTTGGCATAAACTGTCCAAGTCCAATTGCTCCTGCATAAGAGCTTTTTACATCTTTAGGATTAAATTTATCTCTTTTTGAGAGTAATAGAAGCTTTTCTAGTTCAAATTTAAAATATTTACTTCGTCTATTTCTTTCAAAAGCTAAAGTTGTAAGTGTATCAAAAGCAGGGAATTTTCCTCTATTTTGACCATAGTAACTCTCTATACCAATAATTGCAGTTATATACTCTGGAGGTACTCCATATTTTTTATAGACTTCATGAAATATAGCACTATTATTTCGCATATATTCAATCCCCTTTTTAACCCTTGTATCTCCTAAAATATTTTTCTCATACCTATCCCAACTTCCATGTTTTGGAAATCTCTTTTTTTTACTCTTTTTTTTAGGTTTTTTACCAAATTCAGGATTAAAAATTGCCAAAGCTCTTCTTTGAAATTTAACATCTTTAAAAAGTTTGTTTAGATACCACCTATTAAAATGATGTTTATTTACCATCATATTTATAAAATATTGTACCTCTTTTTTTTGCGTATAGTCTTTTGCTTGAATAGTTATACTTAGAAATATAACTATTAATATTAGTTTGAGTTGATTCATATTTTTATAAATTAAATTTCACCCCTTTCTAATTTTTCATGAAGTTGAGTCGTTATCTCATAAGAGATAGTTTTTAACTGTTTTCCTGCATTTAATGCATTGTTAAAGATACAGACCTCATCTTTATTGCTTTCTAAAATAACATAATCCATTGAAACACGACCTAAAATTGGTAATCCTTCGGCTATAATAAATGAATTAAAACTATTACTTCTCATCCACCCATCACCATAGCCTAAATCATACGTTGAAATAGTCATACATTTTGGAGCAATAAATGTTCCACCATACCCAACTCGTTCACCTTTTTTAAGTTGGCGTGTAGCTATACGTTTTGCCCAAAGTGAAAGAACAGGTTTTAAATCTAAAGAATCGTAAATATTTGGCAATTCACTATATCCATAAGCTCCAATACCTAGACGAATTAAATCTTCATTCTTACAAGATAAACGTAAAGAAGAAGCAGAGTTAAAGGAGTGAAAACGTATCTTTTTATTAGATAAAATCGAAACTACATTTTTTTTAACTTCTTCAAAATTTTTTTGTTGCCAAAAGAGTTCACTACTCAACTCATCGGCTGAACGATTATGAGTCATTACCCCTTTTAAAATTAGCTCTTTTTCTTCTATGCCTTTTAGTGCCTCTTCTATCTCTTCCATTGCAATACCATTTCGGTGCATTCCTGTATCTACTTTTAGTTCAACCATTGAGCCTATTTGAGCTTTTTCTATGTCTTCTAAACTATTAAGTACAAAAGAGCAAGAGTCATCTACAATGGCTCGGTCACCTAAAATGAGAATTTGTTTAAAATATTTTTTGATTTTTTTAGCTTCATTATAGGTACGAACTACAGCTTGGGTTAGTCCAAACTCAGAGGATAGCTTTGCCATTAGCTCTAATCCATGACCATAAGCATTGTCTTTTAATACAATGGCAATGGACTCTTTTGAACCTGTTTTTTTTGTAAATTCTGAAAGATTATGAAAGAAATTTTCTTTGTTTATTTTTATAAATGCCATTTTATATTATAACTAAATGAGAGTTTCATTTAACTTCTTCCATTGCCTTAAACCAATCACGTGTAAAGTGTTTTTTAATATACTTCTCAGAATGAGGCACAAAACACCCTGCACAGTTTTGATGAATGGCACTATCTGAAATATATTGACTTCCATCTTTTGAATTAATGCCACAAGTAGAAAATAGAGTTCTGTTCTCTATCTGTTTAAATCCATCGTCATTAAATCTAAAGTTCGGACATGCACAAAAGTAACAGTTTAACTCTTTTTTATCATGGCACATTTTATTTTTTGCATAAAGAGGGCAGAAGTCAGGCTCATTTTTAACCATATTATCAAATCTAAAGTACTCAATAAGCTCATCATCACTTAAATGAGATAACTTATTGATAATCTTTTTATGTTTATCACCATGCTCTTGAAACCATGAACTATAACTCATAAACTAACCCCTATTAGTAGTAAAATCTCAACTCCTTCAAGTGTTGCACCTAATACATCTCCATTGACAAAGCCAATCTTTGACTTAATAACAAAAGAGATAAAAAGAGCTAAAAGAAGTCCAATAAAAAGTAGTATCATAAAGTTACTAACAAGTAGGTATCCAACCATAGAAAATAGGGCAAATGAAGCAAAAATGTAGGGTTTTGTTAAAGATTTTTTTAGTGTTGTTACAAAGCTAGAACGAAATTCATAAATATTAAAAAGTAACAATAAAGAGAGCCTAGAGATAATTGTAATAGCAATAAACTCCATAAATAAGCCATGAATCAATAAATAAGAAATACCAACAATTTTAAGAAGCATAAAAGAAGTACCATAAAGTACACCCATTGCCCCTACTGTAGGCTCCTTAATAATCTTATAAGCATCTTTTCCAGAGTGTTTTGCATAGATAGCATCAGCCACATCCATAATGGCTTCGGTATGTAAAAAACCATAGAGCATCATATAAAAAGTAGCAGATATTAACGCTCCAAACCAAGCGAGTGAGCTTAAAAAAGAGAATAGAATAACAGTTAAAGTAGCTAATATAAAGCCCACAAAAGGCAGAAAAAAGAGCATAAGAGCTAAAATTTCTTTGTGTGATAAATCATCAGTTTCTTTAAAAGAGATAGGTAAAATTGAGAAGTAGGAGAGTGAGAACTTAAGTCCTAAGTAGATATTTTTTAGCATACAAAAGTATACTAAAAAATTTTAAGAGACTATTTTTTTGATACGTATTTAGCCTCAGTTACAGCAGGTTCTTTTACTTCTTTTACCTCTTTTATCTTTTTTGCTTCTTTTGCCTTATCTTTAGTGGCATCAGTTGCATCATCTTTAACATCAGAAGCACTATCTTTAATATCTTTTGCAGAATCTTTGATATCGTCCATAGAGTCTTTCATATCATTTTTCATATCTTTCATAGAGTCAGTCATCTCTGTTTTTACATCTTTCATGGCATCTGTCATATCTGTCATCATATCACCCATTGGGAACATACTAGCAGAAGCAGTTGTCATTGTAAGAGTAGTTAAAAGAGCAAGTAGTGAAAGTTTTTTCATTGTAAATCCTTGTGTATCATGGGTATATATAAGATTATAATAGAGAGCTATTAAAAAAAGACTTAAAAACTTAAAAAAAAACTTATATTAAAATATAATGCTAATCAATGAAACTTATTTGTAAATTATTCTATAGAAAGTAGAGCTTTTTTTAAAATATATAAATTGCTTCTTGATTTAACAGCTATACGTATATATTTGTTATCAAGATGATAAAAGTTAGCACAATTTCTAATAAGAATTTTGAAGTTACTTAAAGCTTTTTGTAAGCTAACAGCATCTATACCATGTACTTTAACAAGTATAAAGTTAACAGATGATGGGTAGACATGCTCTGTATATTTGAATTGTTGAAATATAGTTATAAGAAACTCTTTATTATCTATATTCTCTTTTTTTGACCTCTTTTTAAATGTAGTATCTTTCAAAGAAGACTGTAAGTAGTGGCTATCAAACTCTGAAATCTTCCAAAGAGGTTCTTTAGATTGAATAGCTTGAATATTTTTCTTACAAGAGAGCAATGCTCCAATGCGAATACCTGCACTTCCATAAAATTTGGTCATAGATTTTAAAATATAAAGTTTGTTATACTTTTTTAGATAGTTTGTTACCGATTCGTAATGGGTAAAATCTAAAAAAGACTCGTCGATTAAAATAGTACACTCTTGTTCTATCCAATGTTGCATAAGTCTTTCTATGTTATAAAAATTTCCATCAGGTGTAGATGGATTTACAAAGATAATTAAAGTATGTTTAGGAACAGACTTATAAATATTTTCAAAACGGTTAATATAGTGAATAGTATAACCATTGACCTTTGCCGATTTTTCATACTCACCATAACAAGGAGCATAAAGAACACACTCCCTTAATCTAAGCTCTCTAAAAAGAGTATATATAGCTGTTGTTGCCCCATTAAATAGTTCTAGTTCTCTTATATCTATATCATAAAGTTTAGCAATAGCACTCTCTAATTTATTATAGTTTGGATAGGAAGAGATATTTAAACTATTAAAATCAAGCTCAATCTTAGGCTTTACAAAGTTAATATTTGAAGAGAGGTCAATTACCTCTGAGACATCACACTCAATCTCTTTAGCAAAAGCTACGATATTACCACCATGTGGTTGTTGCATATATTACTCCTAATAGTAAAATAAAAAGGTCAAAACGGTTTCTTAATTTTAGAGCTAAATAGATGTCATTAGAACTAATATTCTCTCTACCATCTCCAAAAAAAGCTTTCTTTTTAAGCTTTCCAAAATAGACCGTATCACCTCCAAGTTTAACCCCAATAGCAATAGCCATTGACGAGATGGGGTGACCTGCGTTTGGACTATCATGTTTTTTTCCATAACTGTAAAAATGAAGTAGTGATTTTTTACTAAACATCAATAGTCCAATAAGTATAGCCGTAATCCTAGCAGGAATATAGTTTGCTACATCATCAACTATTGCAGAGAACTTTCCAAACTTTTCATAATGCTCATTTCTATAACCTACCATAGAGTCTAAAGTATTTATAGCTTTATATATAAATGCCCCCTCTAAACCAAAAAGAAGCATATATAACATAGGTGCAACAACTCCATCTGAAAAGTTTTCAGCATAAGTCTCTACTCCTGCTTTGTTTATGTCTGAACTACTTAACTGTGAAGTGTCACGACTTACTAAGTATTTAATGTGAGATGGATTTTTAATAATATCGTAGACTGAATCATAGAGCATTTTAGAAGCAATGGTTGTAGAACCAATAATGGAAAAAAGAAATACCTGTAGGTAGGGATGCCCCAATCCCGACAAAAACAATACAAATATATGAACAATAATATAAGTAAAGAAAAGCAAAGAAAATATCAACCAAACTCCACGAATAATATTATCTTTATAAAAATGCTTTTCAAACCATTTAATATAGTCTCCCATAATTACAACAGGGTGTCTTATAAAAGAGAACTCACCAAAAATTCGGTCAATAAGGTAAGAAAATAGGGTTAATTCAACAGACACTATTTATAATCCTCTCTATATCTAAGTACTCTTTCATATTATTTACAAACTCATCAATAGCTCTTTTTTTATAGCTCTCAAACACCTCATCTTCAAAAATCCCATGAATAAATGTTCCTCTAATATTCCCTTTCTCAAAATAGAGAGGGTACTTTTTACTAACACCATGATGAATCTCGAAGCCTTTAATGGTTTTACCAAATAGAGTGTAATTGCCTTGTTTTAAAATTTTCTCTTTTTGAAAAACTATCTCATCATCTATAAATCCTAAACCCTCTTCAATAGTTGGAATATCTGTCTCTATAGCTTGAGGGTCAGATATTTGTCTAAACATCATCTGATAACCACCACAAATTCCAAGTATAGGCTTATTATAGTTTTTTAGTTGTTCAAAAAGCCCTACTTCTTTAAGCCACTTTAAGTCATTAATTAGCAACTTTGACCCAGCTAAAATAATCTCTTCATAAGAGTTTAACGGTACATTTGCAGAGATAAACTCAAGAGCCACCATAGGATTGGCAATTAAAGGTTCAAAGTCATTGTAGTTACTCATGGTAGGGTAGGCAATAACAGCTATTTTTTTAGCATTTTTATAATTTTTTTGTTGGTAGTTTAGAAGTGATTGAGAGTCTTCAAAACCAAGATTAAAAGGGATATAGGGTAGTACTCCTAGAACAGGTATTTTAAAATCATTCTCAATAATCTTAACTCCTTTATCAAAAAGACTCATATCTCCTCTAAATTTATTAACAATAACCCCAATGACATTTTTTTGTAGCTCTTTTGGTAAAAGATTGTATACTCCCCAAATAGAAGCAAAAACCCCACCTTTTTCAATATTGGCTACCAAAATAATTTTAGTTTTAAACTTAGTTGCCACATAGATGTTTGATAGGTCTTTGTTCATAAGATTTAGCTCTACAGGGCTACCTGCCCCCTCACAAACTACACAATCATAATGCTTATTTAGGTAAGAAAAAGCACTATTAACAGCAGGTTTCAGTTTATCTAAATCACGATAGTACTCACGTACATCTTTAGAGGCAACTACTTTTCCATTAACAATAAGTGAAGCAGAACTCTTCTGTCCTGATTTTAAAAGAATTGGATTTAGATGATAGGATGGAGAGACATCTAAAACCTCTGCTTGAAAATATTGAGCAATGCCAATCTCCGAACCATCGGTACATACTTTGGCATTGTTGGAGACATTTTGAGCTTTAAAGGGAGCAACACTATACCCTGCCTCTTTAATAATTTTTCCAATAACAAATGTTAGAGTTGATTTTCCTGCATCGCTAGAAGTTCCAAAAATAGAGATATTATGCATATATTTATTCACTTTTTATTTTTATAGAAATAATACTTTATTAACCTGAATTCGATGGAATTAAATATTTTTTTGTATAATTCCAATCAAATTAAAATAAATGAGAAATTATGATAACCCCTACCATTAAACCTATTATAGGAAATATAGATTTTATAGAATCGCTACGTGGCAAAAAAGCTACTCTTATGTTAGCTCTAAGTAACACTAAAACAGCTAATATAGATGGAATTACTCAAGCAGGAATACCTGGAATGATACACCTTACACCTACACTTGATAGTGAGTTTGTATGTACTGGTGAAGTTAGAAGTTTAGAGAATATTGCCGAAACTCCTAAAGGTGTACCGACCCCTGCACTTATTACTCGTGGAGTTCATCTTTTAACCTCTTATGGTCGTGTGGAGCTTTTAGATTTGGGCTTAGAGGTTAAGCCTAAAGTTGACTACTTTAAAGTACACTCTTTTGAGATTGAACCTAGTGATAATATTGCTAAAGGAGCAAAGATTAATGCTCAAACACTTTTTCAAAAAGGGGTTGAGTTTGGTAAAAGTTATAAGTGTCAAGATGAATATATTATTTTAGGAGAGTCTGTTCCATCTGGAACAACTACAGCTATGGCAACAGCAATTGGACTTAAGTATAAAGCAGACCATGCTTTTTCTAGCTCTTTTAAAACTGTTCCTAATGATGTTAGAGAAAAAACGTTAAAACTTGCTCTCTCTCACCTTGAAGAGAAAGATGACATATTTGCTGTACTTTCAAAACTATCTGATAATATGCTTGTTTTTAATGCTGGGTTTATTTTGGGACTAAACAACAGAGTACCATTAGTTTTAGCAGGTGGAACACAAATGGCATGTGTATTGCTTATTGTTAATCGAATATTAAAACTTATGGGTAGTACAATGTCTACAAGTAACTTAGCACTCTGTACTACTAAATGGGTTGCAAAAGATGAGAACTCTGACATTAAAGCTCTTTTAGAGTTATTACAGTTTCCCATTAATGCCTACTATAGTGACTTTGATTTTTCATTGAGTTCACACCCTGCTCTGAAACTATATGACCAAGGTGAAGCAAAAGAGGGGGTTGGTGCAGGTGGTGCATTGATGTATGGGTTCTTAAATGGGCTTACTAAAGAGCAGATAACCAAAAAAGTTGAAGATTTTTTAAGATAAAACGACTCTGTTATTCAACGGTTAAATAATTTTTGTTACTATCTCCAAAATAAAGGAGTTAGTGTGATAAATTTAACCCATCATGTAAAAGAGAAAATGTCTCAACGTGGTATACATAAAGAGTTAGTTGATGTTGTACTTATATATGGGAAATTAAAAAAAGATAAAGTTATACTTAATAACAAGCAGATAGATAAAGTTATAAAAAGATTAGATAAACATCACCGTAGAGTAAAACGAATTAGAAATACTTTACAGATAAAAAATTTAAACAGAATACGCTCTATTTTACTTAAAGTTCGAGATAAAGGTGGACTAACTCTTGTAGTTATGGGTGAGACACTCATTACTACATATAATACAGATATGAAATTAAAATATAAAAGACGCTATAAAGGTCGAAAATAGGAAGTAAATGCACTATAAAAAAATTTTATACTTTGGTGGGCAAAAATCTGGAAAAAGTAGACTAGCAGAAGAAAAAATATTAGAACTCTCTTCTTCTAAACCCTACTATATTGCCACCTATGACAATAGTTATAATGATAGTGAAATGCAAGTTCGCATTGATAAACATCGTATACAAAGAGAAAAAAAGTTTTATACTATTGAAGAGAGATATGATTTAACAAAAGTTATTCAAAAAGAGAATAGCTATCTTGTTGATTGTATTTCAATGTGGATTTTAAATAATATAGAAAAAGATGAAAAAGCTCTTATAACCCAACTCTCTAAACTCTCAACCATTCAAGCCAATATTGTTTTTGTACTCAATGATGTTAACTCAGGAGTTATCCCTTTTGAGAAAGAGAGCCGTAAATTTGTTGACCTTACAGGAGTTATTGGCCAAAAAATAGCTTCATTTTGTGATGAAGTCTATGAAGTAAAATTAGGAATAGGAGTCAAAATAAAATGAATGTATCACTTAGTTTTATGCTTAAAAAGATGTTAGCTGTTGCTGTTATGCCTCTCTCTCTTGGAGTTATTGCTATTGTTATTGCCCTACTCTTAATTAAATTTAACCGAATTAATGGAGGTAAAAAACTACTTAAGCTCTCTATTTTTTGGTTAGTACTTATCTCATGGGCTCCTTTTTCTAACCTAATGCTTAAACCACTAGAGAGTGCCTACCCTAAACTAGAAAAAATTCCTAACAATATTGAATATATATTACTTCTTGGTGGAGACAGAGACAAAAGAGCATGGGAAGCACTACGTCTCTATTATAAGATACCAAATGTAAAGATTATCACCTCTGGATATTCCCTACATGACAAAATATCTGATGCAAACAAAACAGCTCAACTGCTTATAGATTCGGGTATACCTAAAAAAGATATACTTATGCAACAAAAGGCAAAAACTACCTTTGAAGAGGCATTATGGATGAAAAAAAGAGTAGGAGAAAAGCCTTTTATACTTATTACCTCTGCTTACCACATGCCAAGAGCTTATGGACTATTTAAAAAAGCAGGACTAAACCCAATTCCAGCTCCTGCTGATTTTAACCACCCTGAAGAGTATGGAGTTCTATCAATGCTTCAAAGTGTACATTTAAAAAATACGGAACATGCTTGGCATGAATATATTGGCTTACTTGTATATAAGATTCAAGGGAAAATTTAATTTTTTTTATAAAAAGTATGTTGGATTAAGTAAAATAATATGGCCGGGAGAGGGAGATTCGAACTCCCGGAGGTATGACCCTCACCGGTTTTCAAGACCGGCACATTCGACCACTCTGACATCTCCCGACATTGGAAAAGAATTTTATCTAAAAAAGATAAAAATAAAATAAATTTTTAAAAACTTTATACGCTTTGGAGGAGCCAATCAGACTCGAACTGATGAATAGCAGATTTGCAATCTACGGCCTTACCAACTTGGCGATGGCTCCAGTTTCAATAAGCGTGGTGCCCGGAGCCGGACTTGAACCGGCACGGTCGCAATGACCGGGGGATTTTAAGTCCCCTGTGTCTACCAATTCCACCACCCGGGCATATATTGGACACCAAAACAAAAAGATTAAAATTTTATAGTTCACAATCTAAAACTATGGAGCGAGAAAGGAGGTTCGAACTCCCGACCCCAACCTTGGCAAGGTTATGCTCTACCACTGAGCTATTCTCGCATCTTCACTTTCGTGACCATTGCTTTTAAATTGGAGTGCGATTATAGCCAATATTTTTTTACTTGTAAAGGTTTTTGGGTATAATTTTTCAAAATTTTTAAATAGGAACAAAAATGCGTAGTGATATAGTAAAAAAAGGACACAACAGAGCCCCTCACCGTTCTCTCTTAAGAGCAACAGGATTAAAAGATGAGGATTTTAATAAACCATTTATTGGGGTAGCTAACTCTTACATTGAAATTATTCCTGGACACTTCTTTTTAGATAAAGTATCGGCAATTATAAAAGATGAAATCAAAAAAGCAGGATGTGTACCATTTGAGTTCAATACCATTGGGGTAGATGATGGTATTGCTATGGGGCATGATGGAATGTTATTTTCACTTCCAAGCCGTGAGATTATTGCTAACTCTATTGAGACCGTTATGAATGCTCATAAGCTTGACGCAATGATAGCTATTCCTAACTGTGATAAGATTGTTCCAGGTATGATTATGGGTGCATTGAGAGTTAATGTTCCAACAGTATTTGTTTCAGGTGGTCCAATGGCAAAAGGTTACACTAAGGATGGTGAGCCTATTGACCTTGCAACAGCATTTGAGGCTGTTGGAAAGTTTGAAGCAGGAGAGATAACAGAGGCTGAATTAACAGATATTGAGTGTAATGCTTGTCCAAGTGGGGGAAGCTGTTCTGGAATGTTTACTGCAAACTCTATGAATACACTAATGGAGGCTATGGGTATTGCCCTAGCAGGAAATGGAACTATTTTAGCACTTACAAAAGAGCGTGAAGAGCTTTACCGAAAAGCAGCACGACGTGTTTGTGAAATTGCACTTATGGGAGAGGAGAAATCTTCTGACTTTAATATAAGAAACATTTTAAATGAAAATGCTGTTAGAAATGCCTTTGCTGTAGACATGGCAATGGGTGGAAGCTCTAATACTGTTTTACACATGTTAGCTATTGCAAAAGAGGCAGAGGTTGACTTTAACTTAGAAGACATCAATAAAATCTCTAAACGTGTTTCACATATTGCTAAGATTAGCCCTAGCTTAAGCACTGTACATATGCAAGATATTGACAAAGCAGGTGGAGTTAGTGCTGTAATGCATGAGATGAACAAACGTGGTGAGGATATTTTAAGAGACAATCTTACAGTGACAGGTGAAATGTTAAAAGAGCGTATTGCCAATGCTACTATTGTAGATACTAATATTATTCATACTATAGATAACCCTTATTCAGAAGTAGGAGGACTTGCTATTCTCTATGGTAACTTAGCAGAACAAGGAGCTGTTATTAAGACAGCAGGAATTATAGGTGAACGTGTATTTACAGGAACAGCTGTCTGTTTTAACTCACAAGATGAAGCAATTGAGGGTATTTTAGCAGGAAAAGTAAAAGCAGGTAATGTAGTAGTTATTCGCTACGAAGGACCTCGTGGAGGACCTGGAATGCAAGAGATGTTGAGTCCTACAAGTCTTATTATGGGTATGGGTCTTGGTGACAAGGTAGCACTTATTACAGATGGAAGATTTTCAGGAGCAACAAGAGGAGCTAGTATTGGTCATGTAAGCCCAGAGGCTGCTGAGGGTGGTATGATTGGTCTACTTAAAGATGGAGATGAGATTCATATTGATGTAGATAAATATATCTTAGAGGTTCATCTATTGGATGAAGAGATTGCAAAAAGAAGAGCAAACTTTACACCGTTGGTAAAACCATTAAAGAGTAAATGGCTAAGACAATATAGAGCCTTAGTAACCAATGCAAGTTCAGGTGCTGTTTTAGAAGCAGATTAACCGTAGGGTGCGATTGCTATCGCACCAATTAGATTGCTTGTTCCAACCGTCTCGGTCAATGCCATTGAATTAAGCCCAAATCCTGTAGGTTCGATTTTATCGAACAAAAAATTGAAGCCTATAAAACAATCCGTTCGATGAAATCGAACCTACAGTTTTTGAATATTTATTCCTTAATTCATTGGCATTGCCGTCTCGGTGGGAATGTATATGATGGTTTCTATTTTTTATATCAGCCTAATCTCTCATATACACTCCCACACAGGAGCGTGGGAGCGAGAAAAATTTTGTAGGGTGCGATTGCCATCGCACCACATACAGTTAAACCTTATGATTCTCAGCCACCGTCTCAGGCTCAATACCATAAGAAGCTGTTTTATCTTCAGCTGGTAAGAATATACCAATAAGTCCCTTAATTCCAACACTCATAACAATGTTAAATAAAAATAAGAACCAAGCTACAAGAACCATTGTTCCACAAATAGCAGCAAGTATCATAAGAGTATTAAACTCACCATTTACATATAGGTGACGACGAAGCATTCCATCAAGTCCTGCCATACCTGCAAATGCACCCATGCCTACACCACCTATAAGATAGAGCCAGAAGTGTGTCCATGTAAGTTTTTTAGAGAACATTCTAGTATTGTTTGTAACAATTGGCCATAGTACATAAACAGCAGAGTAAAGTGTCATGTAAAGCCCTACAATAAGTGCAATATGAACATGAGCAAAGATAATCCATTGTGTATTATGTAAAATTCTGTTCATTCCCATATCTGCTTGAATAATAGCAGCAGGAACAGCAAGACCAAATCCAACTAATCCACCTAAAAGGTAGGCTAACTCTGGAGTTATTTTAAGTGGTCTAGCTTTCCATAGTGTTACTAGTGTAATAAATAGAGCCAATCCTTGAGTAAGAAGCTCAAATGCTGTTACCATCTCTCCTGAGATAAGTTTCATCATCTCTGGTTGACCTTGGTCAGCTAGAAGGTGATGAGACCATACCATCCATGAGACAAGAAGTTCTAACATTAACGCTGCACGAGCAACATTTTCCATAAAGAGTTTTTGACCTGTAATAAGCGTAGCAAGTAAGTACCATGAACCAGCAACATATATAAGAACCAAACCATCAGCCACAAGGTCAAGACCCCACCAGAAGTAGTTTTTGTAAAGAAGAGCATCTATAGCACCAACATTTAAAGGGTGTCCACTTGCATCAAATAGTAGGTAAACTAAAACCAAAATACCAGCACTCAAAATAACAATTGCATCTAAGAATGTATCTACTGTACCACGGAAAATAGCAACTACAGGAAGTGCTAATGCAGGTTCTTTAGTATAAGGTTGTTTTCCTCTAAGTTTATTCCAAAGGTTAAGCATACCATCAATACCAAATCCACTAATAAGAAGCTCTTTAGTTGTTTTGTCTTTATGTACACCTACTCTTTGGAAGATAGTAGCATAGATATTGTAGATAAATCCTAATGTTCCCACCATAATTAATGCTACACCAACAATAAATACAATACCACCAAATACAGAGAACTGTGTAGTATCAGCAGGTAAAGGCCAATAGAGTGTATAGAGTGGAGCATAGCCTGTAAAAAATGCTGATAACCATGCTAAAGCTGTACCAATAGTAATAAGTAACCAAACTGCATTAGCAAGTTTAATACTATATAGAGGTTTTTTAGTTAAAAAAGGAACTAAAAACATAAACGCAGCAAAAACTAACTGATAGGTTGAGCCAAAAATCCCTACAATAGGGTGTACAGTCATAATAGAAAAATAGTGTTCAGGGTGATAAAACATATGAGGAATTGGTGCATGAGCCTGTACAAGTCTCATAATCATCCCTTCAATTGCTACTAAACCAAAAAAGAGAAAACTCATAACCACAGCTCTTAGTGTTACCTTTTGTAAGGCATTTAAGCTCTTATGGTCAAAGTTTGTACCATTAATTAAATTGTTCATTATACTCATTATTTTTTACCTCCATCTTCTTTACATCCGACAACAGTGAGCCATTTTTTAACTTTCATTAAGTCTTCTCCTGTCTCTCTATCATATTCATCAGGTCCAGAGTACTCTGTACTTACTACATCAAACAGACCATTATGGTTAAATGTCCATAAAATATCATTAGAGTCTAAGATACCATTTACATCTGTTCCAGGGTTAACTTGCATCTGCATTGCCAGAGTTCCATCTTGTCTAAAGAGTCCAAAACCATAAACCAAGTCACGACTTTGTACATCAAACTCAATGGTTTGACCACACTGAACAGTTACATGTTTTGGCATATTAATCCATTTATGTTTCCCCACCTCAAATTTATAACTTGCATCAGGTTTTATCTCATGTCGTTTAATATCTTGAGATACCCAAGGGATTGTATTGTAGGTAAATATATGGTGTCCTACCCCCATAACCACTAAAAATCCAATATAGGTATAAAATGGAATACGCACCTTTGATGGTGCTTTCTCTTTGCGTGTTAGGTTATACCCAAACCACGCTATTATTGAGATAATCATAAAAGCATAGATGGTATACGCCACATTATGAAAAGCTAATAACTCTAATGAGCTTGAAAAGGTCATCTTTTCTCCTTTTTGTTTGATTGCATTAAAAAATAGTATTTTATTCAGTTTTTAACTAAAAAAGATTGATTTACGTCAATTCATGTTCAAATAAATGAAATTAATTGATTAAAAAATAGGCAAAGCAAAAATAAAAACTATTTGGTTATACTTTCAAAATATGAAGAATAAAAATTTACAACACCCATTTAATCCTATTGTTTTTAAAGATAGTAAAACCCTAATCTTAGGCTCATTTCCTAGTATTGACTCTTTTGATAAAAGCTTCTATTATACTCACCCACGTAATCAGTTTTGGAAGATTTTGTCGGCTCTGTCAAATTATCCTATCAATAATAGAGACCAAAAGATATGGCTCTTAAAAGAGACAAAACTTGCACTTTGGGATATGGTAGAGTCATGTCAACGAGAGAACTCACTTGATAGTTCACTAGAAGAGATAGAGGTTAATGATATTGCTCAATTTTTAGAGGAGCATTCTAGTATTAAAAAAGTAGCATTTACTGGGCGTTTGGCAGAAAAACTTTTTAAAATGCATTTTGACTATTTAGAGATAGAGACAGTTTATCTACCCTCTCCCTCTTCAGCCTATGCAAAGATAAGTTTTGAGCAAAAAGTTGAAATATATAAAAAATTATTGGAGTTTTAATGGCAGTTTGGGCAGTAGGGGACATACAGGGGTGTTTTGATTCATTTCAAGAGCTATTGGCAAAAATAAAATTTGACCCTAAAGTAGATGAGCTTTGGGTGGCTGGTGATTTGGTTAATCGTGGAGATAAATCGTTAGAGACGCTTAACTACTTATACTCTATTCGAGACTCTATTAAAGTTGTTTTGGGAAATCATGATGTAGCACTTATTGCAGTCTATGCAGGTGTTAAAAAGTCCAATAAGACAATTCAGCCTATTTTAGATGCACCAAATGTTGATGAGTTAATAGATTGGTTACGTCATCAACCATTTTTACATTGGGATTTTAAATTAGGCTACTGTATGGCTCATGCAGGTATTTCTCCACAGTTTGATTTGGGCATGGCAATTCGTTACGCTTCACGTATTGAGAAGAAGTTACAAGGGAAAAACTATAAATCATGGTTAAAACACATGTATAAAGTAAATTCTAATAAATTTAGTCCTAAAGCCTCCTCTATGGATATAGACAAATATATCTTAAGTGCATTTACTGCTATGCGTTTTTGTGAAGATGATGGACGGTTAGACTTTAAACAAAAAGGAGCTCCTAGTGAATATAAGGCTCTTAAAAAAGGGCTAAAGCCTTGGTTTGCTTGTCCTACACGACGCTCAACTACATTAAAAGTTGTTTTTGGACATTGGTCAACATTAGGCTACTATCAGGACTCAAATGTTTTATCACTAGATACAGGTTGCCTTTGGGGAAAAGCTTTAACCATAGCAAGAATTGACCTTGATGAGCCACAAATTGTTCAAGTTAAGTGTGAAGCTAAACAAAAAGTCAAAAAATAGTTAATAATATTTCTCAATTTTATATTATTTTAAGCTTTCTTTCTCTATAATCTCACTCCACAAACACTTGGACAGTTGGGTGAGTTGGCTGAAACCACATCCCTGCTAAGGATGCGTACTCGTAAGGGTACCGAGAGTTCGAATCTCTCACTGTCCGCCATAAACTTCTAATCAAACTTACCCTATAATTAAATCATGGAAATTAAAAAATATACTCTTATCTTATCTCTCTTTATAAATCTTCTTTTTGGAGATGATGATTTTTTTATTGATGAGTATCGAAATAAGTTTTCAAGCATATTAGTAAATACTATGAGTCGTATTGATAACTTTTTTGTTGACTCTAATGAAACATCTCACAATAATACACATGCAGAGCTTAGTACCTCTATTGCAAAAGAGAGTCGTTTAGATTTAGAAGAAGATATTCGTTTTAGAGTACGGGTTAATCTTCCAAAAATTCAAAAACATCTTAAACTATATATAGAAGATGAAGATAGTGATAATATTTTATATAATGAGACACAATTAGAAAAAGATAAACTACAAGATAATTTACAAAATAAACGTTATTATGTACGTTTGGAGTTTTTAAAGTTTGACATAAAAGGGTTTACAAATAATCTTAGTGGGGGTATACGTATTCGATCAAACACTTTAGTACCTTATGCTAACTATCATAGTAACTATAAAATCTATGAAGATAAAAAGTTCAAATCAGATATTTCAAACAATTTTCGTCTCTATACAGATGGAGGACTTGAAGATTATCTTAGTCTGAATACTATATATAGTTTTAATGATGCTTTAAAAGGAGTTTGGCAAAATACACTCCGTTATAATGAGACTCATACAGAAACTTTTTACAGTGACTACTCTTTTCTTTATAAAATAGATGAAAAGAAACAGATTACTATGGGGTTTGGAATGACAGATTTAGTAAAAAACTTTGGTCGAAGTAAGATAGACAATTTTAATCTACACAGCTCCTTTTTTCATACTTTTCATAAAAATTGGATGTATTATGAGCTATCTACTTATGTATTAAAGCGTGAATCTAATGATTATAAAAACTCTTATAGGGTATTTTTAAATTTTGGTATCTATTTTAATACTGATTCATAATTTAGCTATAATTTCCAAAAATTAGAAAAAGAGTAATATGGATTTGAAATCGTTTATAGTTAAATCTGCTGGTCGTTTAGACAAAATTTTAACAGATGTATTAGGTGAAAGCCGTAATCAAGTTGAACAGCTTATTAAAGAGGGATTAGTAGAGGTTAATGGGAAAGCTACGATTAAAAGAGGTAAAAAGTTAGTTGTTGGTGACAGAGTAGGGTACTCTTTTAGAGAGATTGTGCCTAAAGAGTCCGTAACTGTTGATTTTGATGTAGAGATACTCTATGAAGATGAGGTGATGATGGTAGTCAATAAGCCCTCTGGATTGGTTGTTCATCCTGCACCATCTGTTAAAGAGGCAACTTTGGTTGATTGGCTTATTCAAAAAGGAGTCTCTCTCTCCACTATTTCAGGAGAAGAGAGACATGGTATTGTACATAGAATAGACAAAGATACCACAGGTGCATTGGTGATTGCCAAAACCAATGAGGCTCATCAAAAATTGAGTGAACAGCTTCAAGACAAAAGTATGGGGCGTTACTACCTAGCTTTAATAGATTATCCTCTAAAAGATAGTGGTATTGTAGAGAAACCAATAGGGCGAAACCCAAAAAACCGTCTAAAGATGGATGTAGTCTTCAATGGTAAAAATGCTAAGTCTGCCTTTTGTAAATTGATTGAGAATGAGAAAAGAAATGAGCTTATAGCTGTCAAACTTTTTACAGGTAGAACCCATCAGATTCGTGTTCATTTAGAGAGTTTAGGAAGACATATACTCGGAGATACTTTATATGGGTTTAAGAGCAAAAAAGATACAATAGATAGAGTATTTTTACACGCATATAAATTATATCTGTTTCACCCAATAACTGGAAAGAAGGTAGAGTTTGTAGCTCCACTCTTTTCTGATATGCAAAAATTTATAAATAAATATTTTAACAAAGGAGAGGTTGATGAAAAGATTAATGCAAATCTCATTGACAGCTATTTTACTACTATTACTAAACGGATGTAACCCCTCTGCATTAGCAAATATGGGTAATGAACAGTTAGACCCAACTTTACCAAAACTTGATAATGCAAGAGCAATTCCTAGCAATACCTCTGTTGCTTTTGAGTGGCAACCAATGGCTAGAAAAGGGGTACAAGGTTATAATATCTATCGAACACAAACAAATCAATATGTTAATAGCCCTACCAAAGAGCTTGAAAAAATTGCAACTATACGCAATCGTTTTGCTTCACACTATGTCGATACAGGATTACAACAAAATAGTACATATACTTATACATTTACAACCTTAAGAGATGGTTTTGAGTCTCCTCATGGAAAGATAATTTCAATCAAAACCCTACCTCCATTTCCTGCTATAACTTTTCTAAAAGGGTATCAAAAAGCAATTAATACAATTAAGTTACTTTGGAGACCACATACAGACATGCGTGTAAAGATGTATAAGATTGAAAGAAGTGTAAATGGTGGAGAATGGAAATGGATAGGTACAGTTAAGCACCGAATGATGTCGGAATATATTGATAATAGTGTTGCACCAGGAAATAGTTACGCTTATCGTGTAATAGCTGTAGGTTTTGATGATAGTTTTTCTAAACCAAGTTCAAATGTAACTATTCAAACAAGGTAGATATTTAATGCCACATATTACGGTTAAGCCGTTTGATACTTCTTTGCTAAAACAAGGTAAGTATGGAGAGACAGAGGTGTTTTTTAAAGCAAAAGATAGCTTTTCAAAAGATGAGTTGATAGGTGTATTACATAAAGATGAGTCTTTTCTTCTTCATACCAAAAAAAATGAAAAGTCATGGCTCTTAAAGTATGATAAAGTTACACGGCCACTTAAAGTAAATTTGGTGAAACAAGCTATTTCTGACTTAGCAGATGGGTTGGAGTTGGAAATTTTAGGCTCAAATGTTGCTATTCATCCTATGAGAGATGTCAAATCATCAGAGTATGAGAAGAATATAGAGGATTTTGTAGATATAGAGTTTCCTTTTGAGTCTGTGGCAATTGAAGTCGGTTTTGGTTCAGGGAAACATCTTCTATATCAAGCCAAGAAATATCCTAATCGACTATTTATTGGTATAGAAATTCATACTCCATCAGCAACACAAGTTTTAAAACAGATTGAACTAAATGGTCTAAAAAATATCTGGGTAGTCAACTACGATGCACGTCTTCTTTTAGAGATGATTCCATCAAATGCTTGTCATCAAATCTTTGTCCATTTTCCTGTACCTTGGGATAAAAAGCCACAACGTAGGGTTATCTCTACTTCTTTTTTAGAAGAGTCTATGCGTGTACTTGAAAAGGATGGACGGCTTGAACTAAGAACAGACTCCTATAAATATTTTTGGTATTCACTAGATACTTTTCTTGGAAATAGTGTTGCTAAAACCTCTGTAGAGGTTCGTAAAAATGAGACTTTAGAGATAACAAGTAAGTATGAAGCACGTTGGCTTAAACAGCAGAAAGATATTTATGATGTTTATGTAACATGCTTAGATGAGTCAGAAGAACGTATAATTGATTTTGATTTCTATTTTAAAGATATAGTCTATAAAAAAGAGCTTTTAGATAAAATATCTTATAAACCTCAACTTTTTGAAGGATTTTTTATCCATTTTGAGAGGCTTTTTAAAATTGATGATAAGGCAATTTTGATTAAGTTGGCATTTGGTAGTTTTGATAGACCTGAACATAAATATATATATCTTGACAAAGAAAAGGCATACTATTTTCATTCAAACCCTGTTAAAACGGTAACTAACTACAAAACACATCTAAAAATCATGGAGTATTTGAATGCCTAATGTTATTACAGCTAACAATCTTACACTTGGTTATGAGAATGATAAAGAGATTATTAGAAATGCTAATTTTTCCATTAAAAAAGGGGATTTTGTCTTTATTACAGGCCCTAGTGGGTCGGGTAAATCTACACTTTTAAAATCTTTTTATGGGAGCCTTATACCTGAGTCTGGCTCTTTAGTTGTTGGTGGTTTAGATATGGTAGGCATTAACACAAAAAATCTTCAAGAGCTAAGAACCCATTTAGGAATTGTTTTTCAAGATTATAAACTTATTAATGAGTGGACAGTTAAAAAGAATGTTGTCTTACCTCTGTGGATTTCAGGCTATTCAATTGAGGTACAAGATACACAAGCCAAACGGCTTTTACACCATGTAAAGTTGAGTGGAAAAGAGGAGAAATATCCTTTGGAACTATCTGGTGGTGAACAGCAAAGAGTAGGGGTAGCTCGTGCCTTAGCTAAAAATCCATTTTTAATATTGGCAGATGAACCAACAGGAAACCTTGATGAGTACTCTTCTAATGTAATTTGGGATTTAATGGAGAATGCTTGTCATCAACTAGAGACAACGGTAGTGGTTGTAACCCACCGAATCCCAATGGTCTTTAATATTCCATATAGACACTTCACTATTGATGAGAATGGGAGTGTTTATGAAGTTCATTAAACGACATATTTCACTTATTTTTCCATTGATTGCTATTTTACTTGGTTTAGAGTTTTTTATTGTTTTTGACCGTACTACAGATAGTTTTGAAAAAGGACTACAAGCTGGTTATAGTATGATGGTTGTCTCAAAAGATGAGATGAGTATTGATGACTTTAAAGCATGGGACTCTCATATTGAACATGTACAAGAGCTTGAAAAATCTAAGATTCTAAAACGCTTAAATATGGATAAAGATAAATCTAAACAAAAAAGTTTTGAGTTATCTTTACCAAATTTTTATTCATTAAAATTAGATGGTTATTTGACTGTAGAGGAGCTAGAGTCTGTAAAGAATAATCTTAAAAAGAGTAGTAACATATTAAGTATTGAGACATTTCACTCTACTTACCAGTCTAAGTATGAACTCTTCTCATTTATTAAGTTTTCATTTCAAACTTTTATTATTTTTATGACTATTATTGGTTTCTTCCTTATTGTAAAACAGATGGAGGTTTGGAATTTTTTACATGCACAACGAATGAAAGTTATGGAGATTTTTGGAGCTTCACTCTTTTTACGTTCAAAAATTTTGATTAATATGGCACTAATAGATGCTGTTATCTCTGCTATTCTTACCTCTTGGCTCTTCTATCTTTTTAAAAACTCATGGGTTCAAGGTAGCCAAATGGAAATTTTAAAAGATAATGTTGATGGTGTTTTTAAATTTAGTGATGTTTTTATTTTACTTTTTGCTTCTATAACGGTAGTGATGATAGCTGTCTTTTTAGTTGTTGTTAATGTTAAGGAGGAGTAGGTGAGGGTAGTTTTTATTCTTCTATTTTCATTGTCACTGCTATTATCTACTTCTCTTGATAGTAAAATTAAACATAGTAGAAGGCAGTTAAATAGTAAAAAGATTCAATATAAAAAGATGGATAGAAAGCTCTCTTTGGTAGCTAAAAAGATACTCTCTGCTAAAAAAGAGCAAAAATTATTGGCTAAGAAGTTAGTTAAACTAGCAGAAAATATTAAAAATAATGAGGATGACTTTTTACGATTGCAAAAAAAGGAGAAAAAAATTACAGTTGAATTAAACTCTATTGGTGGAGAGATTGAGAAAAAAGAGAAAAAATTTCTTGATTTAATAGCTAAAAATTTCTCTTTAGCACTAGCATTAGATGAACTTAAACAGCCAACCCCTGATTCGGTAATGATGAAAGAGGCATATAAAATATATGCTAAAGAGAATTCTAAAGAGATAGAGGGACTTGAAAAAGATATAGAAGAGCTTAGAGATAAAAAATCTACATTAAAGCTAAAGCAGTTGCAAATATCTAAGAGTCTTGAAAAATTTATAGCCCAACGAAAAGAGTTTCAAGAGAAAAAAGTTCAGAAAGATAAATTGATTGAAAACCTTGCAAGAGATAAGTCTATATATCAAAAACGTTTTAACAAAATAAAAGTTCTTAGAAAAACTTTAGAAAGAAAGTTAGCAAGGTTAAAGATTATTAAACATAATAGTACTACATCTAAAAAAGATAGAGTAAATAAAGATATATCATTTAATGATACAGTTTCAACTCCACGTGTTAAATATAGAGATAGAAAGACTATTTCACCTCTTAAAGGAGCAAGATTAATTAAAAGATATGGTACTTACATAGACCCTATCTATAAGTTTAAAATTTTTAATAAATCAATAACACTAAAAGCCCCATATGCTGGTGCTAAAGTACGCTCTGTTTTAGCAGGAAAGATTGTATTTGCTGAAAACTCAGGTGGAATGTTAGGTAAGGTAGTAATTGTAGAACATAATAAAGGTATTCATACTATTTACGCAAAACTTTCTCGTTTAGCTCCAGGTATTAGAGTAGGAAAAAAAGTTTCACGTAAGACTGTTATTGGGAAAGTAGAGAAGAGTTTGATGTTTGAAGTTACAAAAAACAATAAACATATTAACCCTATGAAGTTGATTCGGTTGTAATCTAATCTTATTTATGACTCAAATAACGCTCAATACCCTCAGCAATACCCTTTGCAAGTAACTCTTTATAGTAGTTATTCATTAGATTTTTACCCTCTTTGGGATTAGTAATATAACCTGTTTCAACTAAAATTGCAGGCATTTGGGCTCCAACCAAAACCCAAAAATTTGCAGGTTTAACACCTCCATTTACAATAGAACTAAACTTAGAGCGTACATTTTTCAACATTTTAGCACTAACATCTAAGCCTAATTTATGAGACTCTACAATCTTCTCTCGGCTAAGGAGAGAAAGATACTCATTTTTAGTATAAAAATCTTTTCCCTCAAACATTACAGCATTCTCTTTTTCTGCTGCATCTTCGGCACGTTTTGTTTTAGCAGGAGAGAGATAGTAGACCTCTATACCTTTAAAAATATCTCTTGTCTTCTTACTAGGAGCAGCATTAGCATGAATAGAGATGAAAATATCTGCTTTTTTATTATTTGCAAACTCGGTTCGTTTAGGTAACTTTACAAAAGTGTCATCGTCTCGTGTCATATAGACCTTAAATCCTTTTGCTTCTAACTTCTTCTTTAATTTAGAAGCCACAGATAAAACAATAAACTTCTCTATTTTATTATCACAACAAATTGCTCCTGTATCTTTTCCACCATGTCCTGCATCTATGACTACTCGGTAACGATATTTTTTAGAGGAGGAGCTATTTTCTTCTGAACTAGTTAATTTTTTAGTGTGTGGAGAAGAGGATTTAGAGTCACTAAAACCAACAACATAGCGTCCTGCAATAAGTGGAATAATTAACATTTTTCCTTTAAACTCATGTTTATCTAAAGCTTTCTCTTTAGACTCAATAACTACACGAAGTTTTGTAGGACTATTTTGCCCAATACGAAACGATTTAATTGTTCTAAACGTATGATTAGAGATTCCTTTACCTGAAGGTAGGGTTGCTCCATAGATGTCATAGACATATTTGGTTAGCCCATCTTTTAGAGGAATAGAGAAGTAGGTTACCCTCTCTACTTTAGATGAAAAATAGAGACGTAATTCACCTTGACGAATTCTACTTTTTACAAAACTGTTCTCTGCAAAAAGTTTATCTGAAAAAAGTAATGTTAAAAATAATAATATTAAATATCTATATAAAGTTTTTTTAGTAAAGATTTTATTCTCCGTTCATGAGTTTATCCATCAGCTCTTTAACTGTGATAATCTCGTTGAGTTTATATCCATTAGCACCTGTAAAGAAGAGTCCACTCTCAGCTTTTCCATCATAAGCATCACTTAGTCGGTCAGCAATACAATAACCTACAATTTTTGCCTCTACACCACGATTACATGGTGCAACACAGTTTGATATACAAGCAACTTTTGGAGCTGTTCCTAGCTCAATATTTTTATGAAGTTGACTCTTAATTCCACGTGCAGGGTAACCTACAGGTGACTTAAATAGTTTAATATCATCTTCATCAGCGTCAATAATCATCTGCTTCATTACATCACTTGTGTCACACTCTACTGTACCAATAAATCGTGTACCCATTTGGACAGCATCAGCTCCTAAATCCATCATCTTTTGAATATCATCATGATTCCAAATACCACCTGCTGCAATAACAGGTATAGAACCCCAATTTTTAGCCTCTTGCACAACAGGAGGTAAGATATTTTCAAGTTGATTTTCAGGTAAAAAACACTCATCATATTTAAATCCTTGATGTCCACCAGAGAGAGGACCCTCTACAATCACAGCATCAGGAAGACGATTATGTGTCTTTTTCCAACGTCTACATAAAATTCTTAAAGCTTTTGCTGTAGATACAATAGGTATCAAAGCAACATCAGGATAATCTTTTGTCGCCTCTGGCATGGTCAAAGGAAGACCTGCTCCTGTAATAACCATGTTTGCACCTGCTTTACAAGCATCAACTACCACTCTATTATAATCATTTTGTGCATATAATACATTAACGGCTAAAGGTCTATCTCCACAAATTTCTCTTGCATTATCAAAGATTTTTTGTAGAGCAGGATAGGAGTAGAAATTAATAGCATCTAAAGGACGCTCATCTTTTCCTACTGTTTTTTCAACATAAGCACGGTTCTTATAAACCCCTGTTCCAACAGCAGAGATAACCCCTAATCCACCCTCTAAACTTACATTTCCTGCCAATTGATCCCAAGAGATACCTACTCCCATTCCACCTTGTATGATTGGTTTTTCAATGGTATATTTCCCAATTTTAAAAGATTTAAATGCCACTACTTTACCTTTACTTTTGCAAATTTTCGTTTACCTACTTGTAAAATATACTCACCTGAACTTAAGTTCATCTTCTCATCAGCAACTTTCTCTTGGTCAATACGTACTCCACCTTGCTTGATGTCACGTCGTGCTTGAGAAGTAGATGGCTCCATATCTGCATCTACCAATGCTTTACAAATCCAAATGTCAGACTCCATCTCAAATTCAGGTATATCTGTAGGTAGTTGATTTGATTTGAATACATTATCAAATTCACTCTTAGCCATAGTAGCAGACTCTTCATTATAAAATCTAGTCGTTAGCTCTAAAGCTAGGTTTTCTTTTACTTTTTTAGGGTGTAAGTCTCCATTCGCAACATCTGTTTTTAACTGTTTTATCTCACTCAAAGATTTATCGCTTAAGAGTTCATAGTATCGCCACATAAGCTCATCTGATATTGAGAGGGTTTTACCATAAATATCTTTTGGCTCTTCGGTAATTCCAATATAGTTATTGAGTGATTTACTCATTTTTTGAACCCCATCAAGACCCTCTAAAATTGGCATCATAAGCACTGCTTGTTCTTTTCCTATATTATAGACACGTTGTAGATGTCTTCCCATAAGTAAGTTAAACTTTTGGTCAGTTCCACCTACTTCAATATCTGATTTAAGCTCAACAGAGTCATACCCTTGAAGTAAAGGGTAGATAAACTCTGAAATAGAGATACTTTGCCCAGACTTATAACGCTTTTCAAAGTCATCACGCTCCAACATACGAGCTACATTATAAGTAGTTGTTAACGCTACCATTCCTCCTGCACCTAACGCATCTAACCATGTTGAGTTAAAGACAATATCGGTCTTCTCTCTATCTAAAATAATAAAAGCTTGGTCTTGATAGGTCTGTGCATTCTTTAAAATAGTATCTCTATCTAATACTTTTCTTGTCTCAGACTTCCCTGTTGGGTCACCAATGGTTGCTGTAAAATCCCCAACTAAGAGTTGAACTCTTGCCCCATGATTTTGAAATACTTTTAACTTCTGCATTAAAACAGCATGACCAACATGTAGGTCTGCTCCTGTTGGGTCAAATCCTGCTTTTACAGTATAGGTCTCTCCTGTTTCATAAAATCTCTTTACCAACTTCTCAATGCGTTCCATGTCGATAATTTCAGCCGTTCCTCGGCTAATCTCTTCTAATGCACTCTCTACATTTGACATATTTATTTCCTCTAACTATTTTTTACGATAAGCATCGTTAAGATTTATCATCTCAACTAACTTAAACTTTTTACTCAACTTCTCTTGGAGTCGTTTCATGTTTTGCTCTTTAGTCTCAACCTCTAACTTACAGAACTCTGCACTCTCCGAACTCTTAATTCCTAATTCAATATTAATAACATTCAAATCTAATTTTGCCAATTTATGCAATAACTCAGCCAAAATTCCTTTACGGTTTTGTAAAGAGATAATTAACTGATACCGTTCTGTCTGCTCATCAACCCAAGCTACAAAAACCATAGGTTTTTTAGCACTCATAAGTTTATATGCCTCTTGACAAAGTTTATGATGAATAATTACTTTATCCTCTTCTACAAAAGCAACAATTTCATCTCCCATTTTAGGGTGACAGCAGTAGTCAAACTCTACATGTTCTATCTCAAAATTAGAGATAAATCTAAAATGTTCTTTAATTGTCTCTTTAGGCTCACTACATAAGATATTTTTAGAATTAAGACTCTCTAAAAATTTACTACTAACTTCTTTGTAGATTCCTCTATTTGAAGTCATCTTATAAGCATTCTCTTTTAGTGTGCATAAATTAAATAACTCCTCTACATCTCTATAAGATACATTTTCACTACTACAATGATTTGCTAACTCTGTTAAGATATTAATCGCTGCCAATTTATTACACTCTTTAATTTTTGCATTACAAGCACTACGTATGCCATCTTTTGCCTTAGAAGTCATTACTGTATCATACCACGAACAGTGAACTTGTGCATTTTCATCAGTAAAAATTCGTACAATATCCCCATTTTTCAAAGTTGTTAAAAGTGATGCTTTACGTTTGTTTACCAATGCCGAAACAGCTTTATCTCCAACTTCTGAATGAATAGCATAAGCAAAATCTAAAGCAACCGATTTACGAGGTAGTGTATAGTTATCACCATCAGGTGAAAAAACTGCAATATCATCTACAAATAGGTCACCTTTTGCCAAAGAGTAGAACTCTTCGACTGATTCATTTTGGTATTGCAAGCTCTCTAACCAATCAAGATTTACAGTTTTTGGCTTCTCTCTACCATCTTTATATCGCCAATGAGCAGCAATTCCAAACTCTGCTGTTTTATGCATCTCAAAAGTACGAATTTGTGCTTCAACAATACCATCATCATTAAATAGTGTAGTATGAATAGTTGCATAGCCATTCTCTTTTGGTAAAGTAATATAGTCTTTAAAACGAGAGATAATTGGCTTATAGTTCAGATGTAACATACCTAGAACCTTATAGCAGTCTATATCTTTTTTAACCAATATTCTAATAGCAATTAGGTCTAAAATCTCATCAATCCCAATCCCTTTTCGTTGCATCTTTTGATACATAGAGTAGTAGTGTTTTACACGTCCAAAGACTTCAAACTCATCTTTTTCAAAACCCTGCTCTTTCATTAACTTCTGAATACTACTTATAAATGTATTGAGTTTTAACTTTAAATTCTGTCGATTACCTTCTATATAATCCTCAATCTTTTTATACGCTTCAGGATAAATATAAGAAAAACTTAAATCTTCTAATCGATTCTTTAATTGTGAAATACCAAGTCTATGAGCAATAGGAGCATAAACTACCATAGTCTCTTCGGCAATACGTAGCTGTTTCTCTTTTGGAAGAGCATCAAGTGTAGTCATATTATGTAATCTATCACATAGTTTAACAACCAATACACGTACATCTTTAATAGATGAAATTAACATTTTTCTAAAGGTTAATGCTGAAGAGATAAGCTTTTTATCAGATGTAGAAGGAATAAGCTTCTCTTCTCTAATATCTTCAATTTTAGTCAAGCCTTCAACCATATATGCAATATCTTCACCAAATATTTCAGCAATCTCTTCAATTACATATTCCGTATCTTCAACCACATCATGTAGAAGTGCAGAGATTATCATTGCTTCATCATCAGAAACTAAAGCTGTAAAGGTAGCAACAAGAATAGGGTGAATGATATATGGTTCACCACTCTTTCTTTTTTGATGAGCATGAGCCTCTTTTGCTAAATTCAATGCTGTATGAAAAAGTGATGATTGTGTAGGATAATATTGAAAAAGAAGCTCATCTGCTTCTTCTATGGTGTTAATGTTACGTGCTTTGTTTAATAAAGCCTCCAAAGAGTTACCCTTCGTTGTTGACTACAATTTTACCTTCTGCAATCTCTACCAGTGCAATGTCAGTAAATTTTTCAGTTTTTGGATCCATTCCAACAAGTGGAGATGCACCATTTGCAATGGCCGATGCTCTTTTACCTACAGCTGCGGCCAATAAATATCTGTCAAAATCTACTTTTTCAAGTGCTAATGCTGTTAATTTTTCAATTTTCATTTTTATCCTTATGATTAAGTTTTAATCTATTCTACTACAGAACAAAGCTCTCTGTTACCTTCAACAATACTAAGAAGATTACCTTTTTCAAACATATTACAGACAATAATTGGAAGTTTATTCTCTTTTGCTAAAGCAATAGAGGTGTCATCCATCACTTTAATATCATCTTCTAATGCTTCATCATAGCTTAAGGTTGCCAATTTTACTGCATCATCAAACTTATGTGGGTCTTTATCATAAACACCATCTACTTTTGTAGCTTTTATAATACAATCAGCCTCAATCTCAGAAGCTCTAAGAGTTCCTGCTGTATCGGTAGTAAAGTACGGATTACCTGTTCCTCCTGCAAAAACAACTACACGACCTTTTTCAAGATGTCTTTTAGCACGACGAACAATAAACGACTCACCAATCTCTTGCATATCAATGGCTGAAAGCAAACGTGCATCTAACCCAGCATGTTCAAAAGCCTCTTGTAAAGCAATACCATTAATACACGTTGCCAACATACCCATATAGTCTCCAGAGGTTCGTTTAATGACACCATCAGCAGCAGCAGTAACACCACGAATAATGTTACCCCCACCAATAACTACAGCCACTTCAACACCATTGTCGATTAAAAGTTTTATCTCTTGTGAGATAAAATGTAAGATTTGAGTATCAATTCCATACCCCTTCTCACCAGCTAACGCTTCACCAGAAAACTTTACAAGTACTCTTTTTTTTGCCATATTTTGCGA
>JALUKJ010000180.1 GCA_027056615.1 Campylobacteraceae bacterium
GTTTAATAGTTGCGATTGAGTAAGCATACCCATCTCCTTTCTGTATTGTTTTACAATATTTGTGATTAATGCCTTGGATTGTACCTGTATTGGTTGTGATATTAAAATTCTCACTAACTCGAACAGCTACTTTTCCAAGATAAGTTCCTATCTTTTTTCCTTTAGTGACGATTGCTTTTACAATGTCGCCTGTTTGAAAACCTTTTACTATTTTAGAGCCTTTAGCTTTTGTTCTTGGAAATCCAAATCTATCCATTCGACACATTTGACGACTTCCACGACCTTGGGCTTTAACCTCTAAAACACTATTGGTTATAATCTTATATCTATAGTTATCTCCTATACACATTGCATCATAATAGTGTTCTTTTGGCAGAGCAACCTCTTTTCTATTGAAATAAGTTTCCCACCCCTCGCCTGTAGTTACTTCAAAATATTTTGCTAATTCTTTTAGTGTATAGGTTCTAGCACTTTGAATAATTGAAGCGTGTTTAGGCGTTTTTCTTGGTTCAAGATGAGTAAAATCTTTTCCAACTTTTTTACCAAATGCTTTAAGAGAAAGATTACCTTTACTTGTATTGCACTTTTGACAACTAAGTGTTAAATTTTTAACAGAATTTGTACCACCTTTTGAACGAGGAACAATATGTTCAATCTCTTCGCCATGGCTTCCACAATAGGCACATTGGTAATTGTGCTTCATAAAGATAAAGTCTCTTAATTTCGTATTTTTAAGTTCGCCATTTTGATACTCTTCTCCACGCAGTTTTTTACCATTAGTCATAGAGCTAGTGTCAAATGAGACTCTCTCAACTGTAGCTTTTTTTAGTGGTATTAGTTTTGAATATTTTTTAGCAAAGTTAATAACATTGTCTGCTCTTGATTTAACACTTGGTGGTAACCAACCATCAGGTCTTACTCTATTATCAAATCTTGCTTCTCTATATCTTGTTTTTCTATTTCGTCTACCTCTTCTTATTGCTCTTCTTGAATCTATTGCTTTTTTAACAGCTTTTCCTCTATGTACTATTTCTGCAAAGAAGAAGCATTTTACAGCATCAACAATAGCCACCCCTATGACTGATGCACCTACATCAAACTTTATTTCAAAGCTTTTTGTGCAAATCTTATTATCTTTTAATCTTATGGTAAAAGGAAACATTTTATGCACAACAGCTTTACCTTTTTTTAGTAAAATTCTAGCCTTAGCTTTAGTTGTTGGAGCTAAGGGGGTTTTAGTTTTATCTAATACAAAAACCATTTTTAAAAATCCTTTTTCAGATTAGCTCACTTTTCAGTGGTAACGGGCTTTCGCCTCTCTCCTCGACAATGATAAAAATGCTTGTTCGCAATGGCGAATCGTCCTTAGGTTCACAGGGCTTTAACCCAACTTAAAGAGCCTACACAGAGCTTGGAACTGGAGAAGCATTCCAAGGTGTGATAACACTGTTATCGTAGTTGGCTATTTCTAGCTACTCAGTCTGGTCAATCAAGCCTCTTCCATAACCGTTAAGGTTTGGGAGAGGTTATTAACATCTATTATATTATCCTAGAAACATTTTTTTAATTAAAACAAGAAGTGCTACTGCATACATAATGAGTAGATAAAGTTTGTGATGTGAGTCATGAACATGGTCTTTTAACCATATTCCTATATAGACCCCAACAAGTGAAGCAACAGCTACATAAATACCTTTTCCTAAGTCTATAGTACCAGTTGAAAGTTTCATAAATAATCCTGCAACTGATGAGAAAACAACAAAAAAGAGTCCTGCTGAGACAGCTTTTTTAATGGGATAGTGTAAAAAACCTGCCAAGATAGGTGTTAAAAGAATAGAGCCACCAACTCCTAATGATATAGCAAAAATACCAATAATAAAACCAACTATAAAAAGTACTACAGAACTTAGTTTTTTAACCTCTCCACTCTCTGAAACTTTAGAAGAAAAAAGTCGATATAGAGCAAAAAATAGAAGTCCTAAAAAAAGATATTGTAAGATTCTATCTGGCACTAAATTAGAAATATACGCACCTATAGCTCCCCCAACAAAACCACCGATACCAACCCAAACCCCTTCACCTAAAATAAGTGAACCTTTTTTATGATTGAGATAAGAACCAAAAAATGAAGAGAAAACCATCTGAACAATCGAGATACCTATAGCTGTTTTAATATCAATTCCCAACAATAAAAGTATTGGAATTAAAATCATTCCTCCACCAATTCCAAAAAATCCTGAGAGTGTTCCAACCAAGATACCAACTAAAACTAATATAATTTCCATTTATAAAGCTCCTAAAACAAAGAGGAGATTATAACATGATATATGATAAAATAACCCAAAATTTTTAAAGTGAGTAAATAGATGATTATTATCCCTGCACGTATTGGCTCTTCTCGTTTTCCTAATAAAGTTTTAGCAGATGTAGGAGGAGTACCAATGGTTATTAGAACAGCTCAAGCTGTTAGAAAAATAGATAGCGTTGCCATTGCTACCGATTCACAAGATGTAGTAGAGATTGCAAAGAGATATAATATAGAAGCTATTATGACCTCATCTACTCATAACTCAGGAACAGATAGAGTCTTTGAAGCAACACAGAAACTTGGACTTTCTGACAATGAAGTAATAATTAATGTTCAAGGAGATGAACCTTTTATAGAGGAGGAGGTTGTAAAAGCTGTTTTTGACTTAACTGTTAAAAATAGAGACAATAAATCTATTATGATGAACTCTTGTTACAAAATAATGAGTAATCCAGAAGCTGATGACCCTAATATTGTCAAGGTGGTAACAAGTAGTGACAAACTAGCACTTTACTTCTCACGCTCTAAAATCCCCCACCCTCGTGACCACCATTTTAATGACTATAAGGGACACTTAGGTATCTATGGTTTTACTAAAAAATCACTAGAGACCTTTTGCAATTTAGAACCTGCTCCTATTGAAGAGATTGAAAAATTAGAACAGTTACGTGCTTTGTACCATGACTATCAAATTGCAATGGTTAAAGTTGAGACAAAAAGTTTTGGAATTGATACAGTTGAAGATTTAGAAAATGCTCTAAAACTCCATAATATAAGCACTTAAACTAAGCCATTAATTTTATGTTAACTTTTTGTTATCTATCTGTTTATCTAATAATTTTATAATAACACTATGAAAGATGTATCTAAGAAGATTTTTCCTCCTTTGTTCTTCTTAGAATACCATGGTCATTAATAAAGTTAATCTAACTTCTTTTCTCCCTCCCTTTACTTTTTAAAACTTTTTAATGACTCTTTCAAAATAATATATAAGTCAAACTAAAAAAAGGCTATCCATGCACAAAACTTTACTCCTTTCTATCCTTATTTCAGCTTCACTTTTAGCAAACAGTATTGAGTTCAAAAATGCTCCTAAAAATCCTAAACATCGACTACCTAATGGTAAAAATGAAATTTTATCGTTTAACAGTACTATTAAAGATGCTGTCAATAACCTCTCCCAAACCTTAAAGGTTATGGAAGAGGCTTGATTGACCAGACTGAGTAGCTAGAAATAGCCAACTACGATAACAGTGTTATCACACCTTGGAATGCTTCTCCAGTTCCAAGCTCTGTGTAGGCTCTTTAAGTTGATGTTAGAGCATCTGTGAACCTAAGGACGATTCGCCATTGCGAACAAGCATTTTTATCATTGTCGAGGAGA
>JALUKJ010000181.1 GCA_027056615.1 Campylobacteraceae bacterium
GATAAAAAATCAATATTTAAGAGATATACCTAATCTGTAATAAAGAAGCGTTTTACCTCTTTAACACGTATGCCTTGTTGAATAAAATAATCACGCCATAGATTTTTAACAGCATTAATCAACTCCATGTTATGCCGTCGTCGCTCTATTACATGCATATAGACAGTAACTCTTGCTTTGGTTGGTAGAGGGTACTCTTTAATTAACTCTTTTACTGAGGGGAGTTTTCCTTTGTAGAAACTAAACTTATGTCCATTTTCCATAAAATCACTTACAATATGTATCTCTGCTTTTTGACTCTTAATATCATCAAAAATAGTAGTTATGGTCTCAAAAAGAGGAGATGTTTGGGCTGTACCTGATTTGCTTAAAAGAGTAGTAATATCAAAAAGAGGTTCCTCAAAAGCCGAAATAAACTTAGCTCTAATATCTCGACAGTTTTCGTAAAGGGCATTACAATCAGCTTCACTTCCTGGGCTACATTTATCAAAAAGAGTATTTACCTTTGTCTCTTTTCCTTTACTTCCTGAGAGTGACAAAATATTTAAACGGCTATTCATTGGAATATTCTCTCCAATATGTGAAAGCCATTTTTCTATTCTATCCACATTTCCACTGCTCCATATATCACTTTTATCAATTAGAACTACCCTTTTAAGTGGACTTGGTTCATTTTTTAGACACATAGTTTCACTATCCACGTCGTAAGCCTTAGGAGTTAAGTTGTAAGCTAGAATAAATCCTAAAGCCCCTAAAAGAACCAATATTACAATAATCAATATACCCTTTATATCATCTCTACTCATAACTCTATCTCCCTATTTCTTTTAATTTGTTGAAGTAATTTTTGAATATATGAATTTTCCAAGTATCTCTCTTTCATCTCTTCTAATCTCTTTTCAAACTGCTCTTGATTTTCATAAAAGTTATCTATCTGTGCATTAATACTCTTTAACTCTCTCTCTATTAGTAATTTAATATTTAAAAGCATATTAACATTTAGATTATTTAATTTTTCATCTAATATTTTTTTATAGTTAAAAGAGTCATCTTCTCCATATACAGACTCCACTCCTAAACGATAATCTACTAAAATCTCTTTTCCTGTTTGAAAAGCTTTATGATAGTAACGCTTATAAGTAGTAATAAATGAGTCCAAATCTAATGCTAGAGTTTCAAGCTTCTCTTTTGAGTTTTCTAAATTTTCCATCATATTATCTGACTTACGTATGGTCACGGTGTAGAGTTCTCTCATTAATCTTCTTAGCTGTCTTTTTGCATCTAAAAACTCATTATCACTCGCTTTCCATTGACGATAAACAGCACCATATCCTGGATACTTATCATCAAGATTCATTCCTTTTATAATACTAAAAAGTGTAATCAATACTCCAATAGCAACTAAAATAAGTGACTCCATATCGTGCAATACAAAAGGTGTATGAAGCATTGGCTTTAGTACAGCACCTATCTCTACATGTGGATTAATTTGTAAAACCTCTCGATAGTGGGCAATAAATAGGTGAATAAAGAAGATTAATAGTAACAAAAAACTAAAAATAGCCAATCCCATACGCCTCTGTTTTTGAACAACATGGTTCTTATAACGTAAAACAAACCCTGCAATAGTAGAGAGAACCACATTGAAAAAGGAGGTAATAAATCCAATAAATACCCCACCAAGCAACCCTAAACTAGAGGCTTGACCAAAAAAATAGGCATTGGCTAATGCTTCTACAAAGATAAAAACAAAAATCCAAGCAAAATGTAAAATATAACTCTTAGGATAATAAGCCTCTCTATTAGTTATGTTATTTTCTTGACGAAATCTATTTAACTCATCTCTTAAGTTAACCCGTGCCTCCTGTTTAAGCTCCTCTTCATGGATAAAAGCATCATGAACAATTCCTGCTTTCTCTTTAAAAAAACGCTCTAGTTTAACAAAATTGTTAGCCTCTTTTGAAACATTATTAACAAGATAATTTATCTCTTTTTTAATCTCATTTGACTTTTTTATTCCATAGGCATTGAGTCTTTTAATATACTCATTAACCTCTTCTAAATATCGTATTTCATCATTGGTAAGCTCTTCTATATCTTCTTTAGAATTTTCAGAAGCAAACTGCTCTCCTAATACTTTGGGGTCAACTCCTCTGACTATCTTATCTCTTTGTATATAGCCAAAGTTAAGAAGCTCTTCACCCTCTTTTGTCTCTTTAATACGCCATGCCATACTTTTCCTAAATGTTTAAAGATTTTCTAATACAAATTATAACTAAAGTAGCTCGAATAAACTATCAAAAAAAAACTATAATCACTACATTGTAATATTTTCTAAGAATTCAATTTCACCAAAACGTACTACAATCAAATCAATACAAAATACCATATCTAAATTTTTTAATTTCATATAGTAGTAGGCTGAGTTAATAACCTTTCTCTGTTTTGAGGGAGTAAAGTTATAAATAGGGTCAAAATCTGCTTGAGCTGATTTCACCTCTATAAAGTGAAGAACATCATCTTGCATAGCAATAATGTCTATTTCACCCAATTTTCGAGCATAATAATTTTGCTCAACAATCTTAAAGCCATTTTCAATTAAAAATTCAATGGCTTTAGTTTCATTTTCACTTCCAATAATGGTATTAGATTTATTTTGCATTAAATATCCTTATTTATATAACTCCAAAGCTAACTTCTTAGTTCCATTAAAATCAGACTTACCACTACCCAATTTAGGGATTTCATCAACTTTAAAGTAACTACTTGGAACAAATAGAGGGTTCATCTCTAACGCTTTGATTTTAGCTTTTAACTCCTCTAAATCTTCTTCTCCCTCTAACAAAAGAATAACTCTCTCACCCTTTTTAGAATCTGGAATAGCTGTAATAGCAATATGACTCTCCTCATCAATACATTTTCTAATCTCTTGCTCTACTAGACCAAGACTAACCATCTCCCCACCAATCTTAGCAAAACGGCTATAACGGTCAACAATAGTTACAAAACCATCTTCATCTAGATGACCTTTGTCACCTGTAATGTACCAGTTGATTCCATCTATCTCTTTACTTACCTCATCTGTTTTTTCTCTGTTTTTGAGGTAACCTTTCATAACTTGTACCCCACCAATAAGTATCATTCCATCTTCTCCTATGGGTAGAGGTTTATAACTCTGTGGGTCTACAATCATAATGGCTGTTCCTGATATTGGCATACCAATCGTTCCTGCTTTTGCTCCTACTTGAATATGGTAGGTGTCAGGTACAATGGCATCATGAACATTACATGAGGTTACAGGAGCTGTTTCGGTTGTACCGTACCCCTCCCAAATCTCTTTTCCAAAACGCTCTTTAAAGAGTTTGTTTATCTCTTTTGGTAACTTCTCTGCTCCTGCTATGACCATGCGTAGGTGTTCAAACATCTTAGGGTGTATTTTTCTGTTTCTTGCATAGAGTCTAAAGAATGTTGCTGTACCAAATAGTAAGGTTGCTCTATATTTTGTAGCTAACTTTGCAATGCCTAACCCATCGGTTGGGTCTGGATGGCAAACAACAGGTATTCCCTCTATTAGAGGTGCAAAGATGGTAACGGTTAAACCAAAAGAGTGAAAAATAGGTAGCGTTCCAAGCATTACATCTTCTTTAGTAGGGTTAACTAGGTTAATAAACTGTTTAATATTCCCTAAAATATTTTGATGTGTTAGCTCTATACCTTTTGGTGTTCCCTCACTTCCACTTGAAAACAGAATACCAGCTATACTAGAGTTTGAAACAGCTTTAATATAGAGCAGACGCAATAAAGAGGTAGGTAAAAACTTCGCTTGAAGAAAGGTGAACAACTGTTCTACTTTAGAGATGGTACTCTTTATCTCCTCTAAATAAAGAACTTCAACCCCCTCTAGTGCCTCTGTTAAGTCAAACCCTTTAGCTTTAAGTTTGGTCATAAACTGTTTAGAGCTTATTATCTGTTTTATATCTGCCAGTTCAATAGCATATTTTAGACTTTTAGTTCCTGATGAGTAGTTGAGGTTTACTATGGTTTTACCTAAAGTCAAAGTTGCCATATTGGCAATGCTTCCACCTGCTGATGTTGGTACAATAAGCCCAACATTTTGTGATGAGCCTAAAAGCTTTTTAAACTTAGAACGCATTAACAAAACAGCAGTAATAAACTTATAACCAGAGAGTTCAACCCCTGTTGAGTCTGCAAGAGATAGTTTGTCTCCAACCTCTTTTGCCTCTTTTATCCAAGCTTGTGGTAGGGTATCTAAACGCTCTATATAACTACTCCATGAAGCAACTGAGAGTCTAATTACTTGCTCTTTTACCTCTGCACCTCTGCTATGAATTGGCATGGTAGCCCCAAAACTAACACTTACGTCTTTAAGTTTTTTATTTTTAATCTTCTCATTGGCATTAGAGAGTTTACCCTCCCATAATCCTCTAAGGTAAAATGGAACAATAACTGCATTTTCTACCTCTGCAACAGCTAGTTCAAACCCTTTTTGAAACTTGCCAATATGTCCATTTCTCGTAAGATGACCTTCGGGGAAAAGAGCTACCATGTCTCCATTATTTAGAGCTTCTCCTACAGATTTTAATGCATTTTTTCCTCCACGGGTAGAGATAGGAATAGTCTTAAAAAATTTAAAAATAGGCTTTAAATACCAAAGGTTGTAATATTGACGGTCGATTACAAAACGAATAGGTTTAGGAGTTGCAATCTGTAAAAACGCCCAATCTAAAAATGAAACATGATTTCCTAAAAGAAGTACACCTTTTTGAGCTTTTAGATTCTCTAACCCTTTTACCTCTATGTTATAGAAAAAGCCAAATCCAAGTCGAACTACAAACTGAGCCAACTCATGAGCTAAATATTTTAAAGTATATAAAAATCCCAAAAGAGCTATTACCGAAGCAACTTTAAAAAGAGAGGAGCTATCGAGTCCACTATAAGCAAAAATAGTTGTTAAAACTAAAAATGCAAACATAAAAATATATTGTATAAAATTATTACCTGCTAAGACTTTTCCCATCATTCGTTGTGGTGTAAGTAACTGAATAATAGTATTTAGAGGAACAATAAACAGCCCTGCAAAAATACCATAGGCAAAAAAGAGTAGCCCTATGGTAATAGGTGAACTTAAATTTGGAATAAAATAGAGAGAGATACCAATTCCAAATGCTCCAAAAGGAATAAGCCCTACCTCTATAAATCGTTTAGAGAAACGACTAACCAAAAGTGAACCCACAACCATACCTACGCCTGAAAGAGCCAAGAGACCATTTATGACTATCGTATTATCTATGCCCAAACTCTCTTTAAGATAAGCTCCAAAAATAGCAACTACTAATTGAGATATACCCCAAAAGATAGATAGTCCTATAATAGAAAGCCATACAATATTTGATTTACGCAAAAGTTTTATATTGCCTTTTAGATAGGTAAAGTTTCTATATTTTTTAAAGTGAAACTCCATACTTTTTGGCTCTTTATTTTTTAAAGGTAGGCTCATTGCAAAAAGAAACTCAACTGTAGAAGCCAAAATAAGAGCAAAACCTAAAGGATAGATAGCTTGTAAAATTTGAGATTTATCTTTTACACTATCGACTAGAAAGCCTTCAAAGAAGTAAGAATAGACTATGCCACCAGCCAAAATAGCAACAATAGTCACAGCTTGAACCACAGAGTTAGCAGGAGTTAAATTCTCTTTTCCAACCATCTCTTTAATAAGTCCATACTTTGCAGGTGAGTAGATAGCTGATTGTCCTGCTAAAACAAATGTAAGTCCAAAAGCTACCCAAAACCAACCCATAATATAGGAGAAAAGAATAAAAGTTGTAATGAGTATGGCAAAGGCTGAAGCAACTCTAATAATTTGTACTTTTGGATATTTGTCACTTAAAAAACCAGAGGGAGAGAAGAGTAGAATAAATGGCAATAAAATCAAAGCATTGACAATAGCTGTCAAGATAATTAAATCACTTCCGTCATAAGATTTTAAAATAGTATTTTGCAAGACTATTTTATGTCCTAAGTCTGTCATAGCATTTAAAAAGACTATTAGTATGTAAGAGGTAAAACCTGCTATTTTAAAAATATTTTTCATTTTAATTCCTGTTTTATAGGCATATCTCCTAAGTAGTTTACACTTTTTTTAGGAAACGCAGACTTTGAGGCTAAAGCCACAATGCCATTGAATTAAGCCCAAATACTGTAGGTTCGATTTTATCGAACAAAAAATTGAAGCCCATAAAACAATCCGTTCGATGAAATCGAACCTACAGTTTTTTAATATTTATTCCTTAATTCAATGGCATTGGGCTAAAGCCATCGGTTCCAAAATGTGAACTACTTTTCAGGAGATATGGAGAATGCCGTTTTATATTGTGTATATTATATCATAGTGTATAGTTTTTTAACTAATTTGTTTTATAAAGCTATTTGGCTATAATCATTAATTAAATTAAATATGGATAAATATAATGAAAAAACTACTTTCACTTCTTCTTTTCTGTATGCTCACATTAGAGGCACAAGTTATTGATGCTGTAGCTATTGATGTAGAGGGTCAAGCCATTACAGTACTTGAAATTCAAGCTGTACAACAAAATTTGAAAATGTCAAAAGATGCTGCTATTGAAATGCTTATTCGAGACAGATTAGAGAAAGCTGCGATTGAAAATGCAGGTATTACTGTTAGTGATGATGAAGTTCAACAAAAAATAAATACTATCGCTACATCAAAACAATTAACAATAGCACAGATGAAAAGCCTTCTTCAAAAACGAGGTCTAACTTGGGATAGTTATCTTAAGCAGATAAAATTAGAGATTCAAAAAGAGCGTTTCTTTCAACAACATATCTTATCAACCATTGATAGACCTAGTGATGATGAACTTAAAACCTACTACAACACTCATAAAGAGGCATTCTCTTCTGCTCCTACACAGATGAGTTTGGTAGCATATACAAGTGATTCACCTGACCTATTAAAAGAGGCTATCTCTAATCCTATGAAACCTATTGAAGGTGTTAGTAAAAAAAATATTTTAGCAAGTTCAGACCAAATGAGTCCTGCACTACTTAATCTTATTCAGCAAACACCTAGTAATAGTTTTACTAAACCTATCAATACGGGAAAAGGTTTTATAACCTACTTTGTAAAATCTAAAGGGAGTGGACAGAGTGGATTTGAGGCTGTTAAAAATGCTGTTTTATCTAGTTGGATTCAGAGTAAACGTGTTCAGGCTTCAAAAGATTTTTTAAATAAATTAAAAGCTAATGCAAAAATTAGAGTGATTCGCCTATAATTTTAAAAACGATAATATTACAAAGGCAATAAATGGGCTTAAAAGCAGACAGTTGGATACGAGAGAAATCACTTAACGAAGAGATGATAACACCTTTTTGTGAAGCACTTAAAGGTGAAGGAGTAGTCTCTTATGGATTAAGCTCTTATGGTTATGATATTCGTGTAAGTGATGAGTTTAAAATTTTTACAAATATCAATGCAGAAGTAGTTGACCCTAAAGATTTTAATGAAAATAATGTAGTTGATTTTAAAGGAGATATCTGTATTGTCCCTCCTAACTCCTTTGCATTAGCACGTACTATTGAGTACTTTAAAATGCCTTCAGATACATTGGCAATTTGTCTTGGAAAAAGTACCTATGCACGTTGTGGGATTATTGTCAATGTAACACCATTTGAACCAGGATTTGAAGGGCATATTACTATTGAGATTTCAAATACAACTCCTCTTCCTGCTAAAATCTATGCCAATGAAGGTATAGCACAAGTACTTTTTTTAGAAGGTGATGAGCAGTGTGAAACAACCTACTCTGACCGAAAAGGTAAGTATCAGAGTCAAACAGGAATTACCTTACCAAGAATTCTTAAAGAGTCTTAAAAGAGTTTTTTAAGACTATTAGAATATAATATTTTGTAACAAATTTAATTTAAAAAGGAAATAACTATGAGTTCTTTCGATTTTATGTCAGATTCAGGTAAAAAGGTACTAGGCAAAGAGAATGATTCTGTAGCCGTCAAAGAGGAGATTGAAAGTAGCTTTGAGGAGGGACTTCCTGTTGATGGTTTAACAGTTAATGTAGAGGATGATACTATAACTTTAGCAGGTATAGCACAAGACTATCCTACTAGAGAAAAGGTTATCTTGATTGCTGGGAATATTGAAGGTATTGCACAAGTCAATGCTGACCAATTGATTACAATGGAGCAGATTTCAGAAGAGAATGTAAGAGAGATTCCTGAAGAGATTTTTTACACTATTGAAAAAGGCGATACTTTATGGGCAGTCGCTACCAAATTTTATGATGATGGAACCAAATACACACATATTGTAGATGCTAACATCGAGGTAATTAAAAATGCTGACCTTATCTATCCAGGTCAAGCTATTAGAATTCCAGAAGTTCTTGCTTAGAGTATAGAAATGCCTATTTAGGCATTTTTATCAAGTTCTACATCAATAGCAAGTGCTTCTATCTCGCCATCAATCTCTTTTCTAATCTCAACACCTCTAACGCCCACATACTTTTGAACAACATCCATAATCTCAGCTTTCATCTCATCCATAAAAGGGTAGCCATTAGTACGGTCTCTATCTGACATAATAGCTATGGTCAATCTATCTTTAGCAACAGAGGCACTCTTTTTCTTTCCAAAATTAAAAAAACTAAACATTATCTAAATATCCCCGCTATTCTTTTAAAGAGTCCACTATCTGAAATCTCAACATTTTGCATATCTATCTTTTGACCACATAGACGACCAGAAATACGAGTATAGGCTTGACCTGCTATTGATTTTTTATCTAAAACAACAGGTTTTCCTTGGTTAGAAGCGTCAATAACTCCTTTATCTTCAGGTATTTTTCCAATAAGCTTAATATCTAAAATATCTAAAATATCTTCACTCTTTAACATCTCTCCACTCTCCACCATATCTGCAACAATACGGTTAATAATAAGCCACTTTAGAACCTCTTCACCATTTTTAACTTTTGCTGATTTAGAATCTAATATACCTATTGCTCTATCTGCATCACGAATAGAAGAGACTTCAGGATTGACCACAATAATCGCTGCATCAGCAAACTCAATGGTATGTTCAAATCCACTCTCAATTCCAGCAGGAGAGTCCAAAATAACAAAATCAAATTTTTCTTTCAAATCTGTAATAAGTTTTTCTACTTTATTAGAGCTAAGTACTGACTTATCTTTTGTTTGAGAAGCTGCTAAAAAGTAAAGGTTGGGACTCACTTTACTTTTGATTAGTGCCTGTTTAATATTGGCATCTCCATCCATTACCTGAACCATGTCATAGACAACACGATTCTCTAAACCTAAAATCATATCTAGGTTTCGTTGACCAATATCAAAGTCAACAACTACACATTTTTTACCATTTAATGCAATACCTAAACCAAGGTTTGCTGTAGCTGTTGTTTTACCAACACCACCTTTACCACTTATAACTGCTATTACAATGCCCAATTTATCTCCTTTTTTAATACAGGTGTTATAATTATTTCATTATTTTTTAATTCAACACGATTTAATCTATCTTCAAGTAGTGAGTTTTCAACCTCAACACCATTAAAAACAATATTTGCTTTAGGTGAAGCTGTTAACATCATAAAATTTCCATGACAACGAATAGCCCCCTCAACTACTTTGGTAATGATTAAATTTCCTGTTGTATTGATGGTCGCACCACTATTGACACGATTTAGTAATAATAAATCTCCATCAATATTAAGTTCACGACCACTACGTACCATACCATCTAAAACTGTTAAATTATTTTGTAATTTAGTAGAGAGTTTTTTTAGTTCAGCTTCAGCTATCTGTTTACTAACAACTGATTCTGTCTCTAAGAGCTGAATCTCTTTTTCTAAAGCTTTTCGTGACCGTCCTTTCGGTAGATTCATATTTTGAAGATACTCTAATTTTTTATCTTCCAAATAGCATTTAATCTCATCACTCATCTCACCTTGTATCAAGATTAAATGGTCTTTAAACAAAGTATGATTAACATCAAAAAATTCTTTAAACTCTATTTCATCATTAATAGTTGTTTCAAATACTTTTACTGAATATTGATTACTCTGCACAAGAACTCCCCATTGTTATTATTTATTATTTACTAACAGTTTATCAATTTTTCGATTAATTAGTGGTTTAAATCTTAAAATAAATAGAATATTTTAGAGTTATCTAATAAATAAATAGTCATAATCAGTATAGATTAAACAAAAACTGAATAGGGTTAAACAAAGATGAAAGTATTACAAATAATATTAATATTAACACTACTTAGCCTCATGAGTTATTTTGGATATATTACATATAAAGAGGCAAAGATATATGAACAACAAACCAAAGAAATTGCTACAATGTCAGACGCTAATGGCTTAGCCTCTGAAAAGATAGATGCCTTTACATCTATTATCTCTTTAGGTCTTGTGAAAAATGAGAGTAAAGAAAAATTAGAAAAACTTCAGCAAAATAAACAACTAGCTGATAAAAAAAGTAAAACCTATTTTTACTACTTTCTCTTAGCTCTTGGAGGAATAATTTTACTCTCATTTTCCTGTAACCTAAGAGGTGCATCATTGACTCTTAGTTTATCTACCTTTATTGCACTTATTTATGGTCTTATTAATCCTATACTAATGGTTACTATTCATAAAAATGTAGACTATTTAGGAGATGTTATTTTATCTTTTGAGTCTAAAGGCATTATTGGCTCTATATCAAAACTTTTTGACTCAGGTGAGATAGCCGTAGCACTAACCATTCTTCTCTTTTCCGTCACCCTACCAATATTAAAAAGTCTAACCCTTACCTTTACCCTACTATTTTATGATAAAGAGTGGAGTATTAAATTGGTAAACTTTTTTAAACATTTAGGAAAATGGTCTATGCTAGATGTATTTGTTGTTGCAACTTTTTTAGTCTATATTACGACTAATGGAGGAGAGATGACACATGCAGAGATACAAGTAGGACTCTACTTTTTCCTTATCTATGTCATCTTATCTATGATTGTAGCTCTCTTAACTCAAAGAGTTTTAGATAGAACTCACAATAGAGATTCTATTAAGAGTTACTAAAAATAGCACAAAATAAACATTTTGCAATATCTATACTCATATATTAGGATATAATTATGAGCAAGTAACCCTGAATAATAA